>JANRLZ010000511.1:0-5440 GCA_033762055.1 Saprospiraceae bacterium | reverse complement strand
CAAAACAAATTTTTTAAGCATGAAAAACATCATTAACAGGCGCACCTATCGTAGCGCCCCGCAGTCTGAACAAGCCCTGTTCACAGAAAATGTACTGCAACGCACCCAGGGAAATCCTGCATTTCCCTTTCTGGCAGAAAGCCTCGTCGAACTCGAAGTCTGTCTGGCGCGGTACCAAAAAGCCTTGGCCGCGGCTAAAAACCGCGGATTAGCGGAAGTCTCTGCCAAAAATGAAGCCCGTGGAAAATTGGTTGCCTGCCTCGACGCAGTTGCCGATCTGCTCGAAATACAAACCGAACTCAGTCCTACCAGTATACTCGACGCCGGCTTCCGGATCTACGAAGGGCCGGTTCGCAGGGTCGAAACGCTGTCGGCGCCGAAAATTGTAAAAGCCATCCCCACCGGCAATCGCGGCGAACTGAAAGTGCAGCTTCATTCCTGGGAAGGTGTCAACCGTCAGCGACTGTTGCACGCCTGCGAATACTCCGACGATCAGGGCCGAACCTGGAAAAACGGCTTGTACAAACCCACGCAACGTTTTGTCATCAACGGGTTGCCCCCGCTCAGTACCCTTCAATTCCGCTTCCGCACCGTGGCTCCCAGCGGCAAAACCAGCGACTGGTCGGATGTGGTGACGGCGGCGGTGAATTAGGGAAGAGAGTGGAAGGATGAAGGAAGAGAGAGGAAGGACGAAGGATGAGGGATGAGGGATGTTTTAGATACGGCGCGCGGCGGTGGCTGCGCGCCGTTTTTTTGGTGGGGGAGATGGAAATGACGAAATGACAAAAACCGGCAAAGGGTGTTAAATTTTTCAGGAAGGCTTGTGGGTTAAATATAGATAATGTAGTTTTGTAAAAAATTAGCGAATCCTGTATTTGATGTGTATGTTGCAGATGGATGTTTTTTTATAAAAAGTGATTGAATAGCGTTTGTTGATTCTCTGAATATTTTAATCATACCTGTTTCCCTTTTACTGTGCGATTTTTTCATGAAAAGTAATCTGTCAGGTACGCTGATGGAGTGAGCTGATTTTTTCACATTTTAAATACAATTTTTATGAAATTGACATTCCCAATTAGTTTATTGGCAAGGAACCTTTCGTGGATTTTTCACTTGCTTTTCTTGTTATTTGTTGTTAGTCATAAGGCAGCTGGGCAATGCGTTGATGGCGGTATGCCCAGGCCATCTTCTACAACATTATGATTGCTCTTCATGAAGATTATGCCAATGACCTATATAATGGTAACGTTGAAGCAGCCAGGTTAGGTGCGCAAAAACAGGTTGACGATGCAATAGCGGCGTTAAACTCTCCTATTAGGCCATTTCAAACAACATTTTTGTTGACCTTTCGCAGGATTTTTTTTCCAAATGCTACGGAAGATCTCAATCAAGGGGGGCAATCAAACTCGCAGTTTGCAGGTACCGTTCAACAACATTTTTTATCAAAGTATGGTTGTGTGAAATTTGACTGCGTTGTTTTTTTTACAGCTGATGCAGGTTTTGATCTTTCGTTTGGAGTCTCCGGAGTCGTTGTAACACCTGGACAAGATCCAATATCAATGGCGCATGAAATTGGCCACTCCCTGGGTTTACAGCACCTTGGAAATACTTGTTGCGGCACTACTAATACGATGATGTGCGCCCCTCCGATTAATACAAATGGATTTACACCAATGAATGGAGCATGTGGCTTTGGCGTTGATCAGGTAAATGCTGCAATTTTTACATCAACACAATGCAGCAGAATGGCCGACATGCCTCCAATCTTTGAAGATGACTTTGTATGTCCTGATATTTTGCAACCTGGTTGGGCAGTTTCTCTTGAAAATCCAAACCCTGTAATCAATTGCAAAACTGACGGTGACATTACAACTGTTTCGGTTACATATTTCAATTCCGAATTCGACTGGAGTACAAATTTTAGAGTGTCAATTCCTGAAGCCAACTCATCAAACGTTGAATTTGTTCTGGATCCTGATTTGGATTTTAACTGTATCAGAGTCTTGCCAACGGTTACTCAGTTCTGGGCTTCCGACCCCATTACACCAGACTGTGAAAATGAAAAAATCTTTCCTATTTGTCCGGCCTGTTCAATTACGTTGAAGTTTAAAGTAAGATATTTGGGCGGATTAACAACGAGTAATTCTACCGTACCAATCACCGTATTCCCAGGACCCAATATCGCAACCCTCAATAAAGTGACTTTTCACTTAAGGCCAACGCTATCCGTTCCAGCAGGAAATTTTTCGAACTTGTATCCCTCTGGCCAATGGCCGGCAAATAGTCCTATCCATTTATTGGGGACTGTTGTAATGAACCATCAGGTATTTCAAGAAAATTATAATTTCGCATTCAATAAAAAAATACTGGCAAATCCCGGTGCCGGATTGGAGGTGCCTTCCGGCGGACATGTACGTATGCCCCACATCCAAATCGAAGGCTGCTCCACAATGTGGAAGGGGATTACGGTTCGGGAAGGCGGTACGCTCGAAATGAACATGATGACAACCATCCAGGATGCACAATATGCCGTAAACGTGCAAAAAGGGGGTACGGCAATCATTGAAAGTTGTCATTTTACAGATAATAACATAGGTATCCGTACCGCGCCGGAAGGATCAGGCGCTTATAATATCACAGCGCTGGGCAATATATTCGAGACCTCGGAACCCGGCTTGAAGCCTGCTTATTCCGGACAATCGCCGTCGCCTGGTACAAGAGGCTTTGCCGGTATCTATACCAGGGACATGACAGGAGGATTGACGATTGACGGAGATGGCCTCTTTCAACTCAGCAACCAATTTACCAAACTACACTATGGTATCCTCGCCGAGAACACAGATGTTACTGTAAGACATGCCAAATTTGTGGACATCGCCCTGGCGACCCGGCCATCCGGGTATCCCGGCCCTTTGCAGATGGGCAAGGGGGTTTATGTAAGCAACGGCAAAGCCGATGTAAAAGGCAGTTTTACCGGAATTGCCCCCCAACCGGCAGTTTTTTATGAAAGCCATACCGGCATCGAGGTATCCAACGGAACCGTGGATGTAGCCGGTTGTGAAATGAGCGGCCTGAATAATGGAGTGGTGGCAGTAGGCGGAGCAAACCGCGCCTATACCATCAACTGGAACAATATTTCGGCATCGGAGCGCGGTATTTCCGTTTTCTACCAATCCGGCCTGCCGGGACTTTCCATCATCGGCAATAATACCATTAATATGACCGGCCATGCCGGCGGCGTCGGGATTGGCGTTGGCGGCACGGAAATGTTTCCGCAAAACGAGGGCCTGGTACTCAACAACGCGGTGACGGTGACGGAAGGCGCTACCGGGATATTGGCAGGCGTCTCCACCCGGCTGAAGATCACCCAAAACACGGTAAACCTGGCCGGCGCCGGCGCGCTCTTCGGCATCCGAATGGAAGGCGGCGACCGCAATACAATCAATTGCAACACCATCCTCAACCCCGGCAACGGCGACAACGACGGCATCTACGCCATTCACCCAAGCCGGGCCGGTATCCTCTGCAACACCGCCGACGGCCCGCCCCGGGGGATTCACTTTGAAGGGATGCTGGCCGGGAAAAGCAAGGCGCAGATGAGTAAAAACACCATGAAGAATAATGCTGAAAACGGCTTGTTGCTAGGCGTGGATGCACTGATCGGAGAACAAAGACACCAGGGAAATAAATGGGAAGGCGGTTTGACTATGGCGCAACATTTGACGCCACCTGTAGCGGGCTTTTCAAAATTCTACGTTGATAATAATGAAGACACCCGTTTTATGCCTGATCTGTCTCTACCCCAAGGTTGGTTTGAAGACGAACAAACTCCCGGAACTACTGATGCCAACTGTTACCCTGGCAGCTCCTGCCCATTACCTGCAGAACCGCCGTCAACGACCGAACTGGATCGAAAAATAGCGAAAGCTGAACAGATCGGTAGTACCTATCAGGCTGCGCAGCTTTGGCTGGGTCAGCGCAGGCTGTATGAGAAACTAACCGAGGAAGGCAACCCATATACAGGGGATCCTGATTTTAATAACTTTTTGGCTGTTGCGCAAAACAACGGACTCAGCCAATATGCCTTCATTCAATCAGGTATCCGACAATTAGGCGCAATGACGGAAAGTACCAGAGCAAGCGCAGCGGCCAACCTGTTGACTTTGAACAACAACCTTTCCGCGAGTACCACTTATCAATTCAACGAGAAAGCGGTAAACGAGATTTTTTTGCAAACAGTCGCCATTGGCCAACTTTCATTCAACGCCACACAATTATCTCTGCTGGCAGCCATTGCAAACAGTTGTCCGCTTTCCGGTGGCGAAGCCGTACTTCGTGCAAGGGCATTGCTCAATGCCGGCTTGGGTACTCCTGTTATTTACAACGATGAGATGCTTTGTAACGCGCAACGCCCGTCAGAGGGACGTTCGGTACTGGAGGCCGGGAAAAACAAATTATCAATTTATCCCAATCCGGCCAGTGATCAACTGATCATTGATTACATACTGGAAGATCATACAAAAAGCAACTTCTTTTTACTTAACTCGCTGGGGCAAATCGTAAAGCAAATTTCATTTAATGATTCTTCCGGCACTACAAATTTAGTATTAGATGGTTTACCATCAGGTATGTACTGGTACAAGGTTTTGCCTATTAATGATGCTTCACTTTCGGGCAAAATTTTCATTGTGCATTGATAATTAATCCAAATACTTAGCCTTGCCGGTATTTGCCGGCAAGGCTAAATCATTTTTTCGAGCATGAAACGGACTACATTGCATATTTTCCTCTCCGTACTTCCTCTTTTGTCTTTTGCTCAGAAACACGATTATGTGTGGATTGTAGGAGACAATAATAGTTTGACAGATTCAACAAGAGGTGGTTCTGTTATTAATTTTGATTCTTCTCCTCCGAATGTTTATTACAATTATCGTGAATTAAATATGTTTAGTTCAAACTCGAGTGTATGTAATATTAATGGGATTTTGCAATTTTATTCAAACGGGTGTGATGTTGCAGGCATAGATGATACTCTTCTCGAAAACGGAGAAGATATAAATCCCGGTACAGCGCATCAGATCAAATGTGACCAAGAAAACGATGGTTATGCCGGTGGTTATCAAAGTATGCTGACGTTACCGCTGCCGGAAGATTCCAACGTATATTATCTTTTTCACAAGAGGGTAAGCATCACATTCAATCCGGTAGAAGTGAAAACAGACCGACTTTTCTACTCCAGAATTGATATGAGCCAAAATTTCGGAAGAGGCAGTGTTATGGAAAAGAATGTCTCTGTAATGAGTGGTGATATTTCTTATGGAGAGCTTACTGCCGTTAAGCACGCCAATGGCAAGGACTGGTGGTTGGTGACCCCCAAACGAAACAGCAATGAGTTCTACATTTTCCGCTTTACCAAAGAAGGTATTGTGGATACGGTCGT
>JANRLZ010000510.1:0-2696 GCA_033762055.1 Saprospiraceae bacterium | reverse complement strand
ATGCCAACGGAAACGTCACGCGTTACAGCTATGATGCTGATGGGAATGTGACTCGCATCACCTATCCGGATGAGAGTTTCGAGCGAGCGGTCTATGACGCCACCGGCAACCCGATTCAACTGGTCAACCGCCGCGGCCCGGAAAGTGTCGGCGGCGCCCAGCACCACCTTGTGGCCGCGTTGTTTCAGTTGCCAGGCCAATTTTCCGATGGTGGTGGTTTTGCCCACACCATTTACGCCGATCACCAGCAAGACGTATGGCTTTTTGTCGGTCGGGATGTCAAAATCCTCGGCATCTGCTGTATTGTTTTCTGCCAGCAGGTCAACAATTTCATCGCGCAAAATAGCATTCAATTCACCCGTATTCAGGTACTTGTCGCGACTCACCCGCGCTTCGATCCGTTCGATGATTTTCACAGTGGTGTCAAGCCCTACGTCACTGGAAATGAGTATATTTTCCAGTTCGTCAAGTACATCCACATCCACGGTACTTTTCCCCGCAATGGCCCTGCCAATCTTGCCAAACAATCCTTCTTTTGTTTTTTCCAGCCCCTTGTCGAGGTCTTCCTTTTTTTCCTTGTTAAAAAACTTATCAAAAAAGCCCATTTTTTTCAGGGTTTGAATGGAGGCTGCCGATTGTTTTTGCTAAAAAAACATCAAACAGTCTCGTTGTTAGGTAACTGATCTTTATTTCCAGGTTTCGCCATGGGTGCGTTTCAGCGCTTCCATGAGATTGACTTTTTGGCGACGCGACACCTCGATGCTGTCACCGTTTTCCATAATGAGGTATCCGCCCTCACCTTTGATGTAGGTTTTCATAAAATTCATATTGACAATATGTTTTTTATGCACCCTGACGAAGTTAAAACTCGTCAATGCATCTTCATAAGCCTTGATGGTACGGCTGGCGGTAATGCGACTGCCGCCATTGAGCAAAAAGTGCGTATAGTTATTTTCGGCTTCGAGGCGCATGATGTCCGACAATCGCACAAAGTGTACGCCATCCATGGCTGAAATACCAATTTTATTAAATGCATTGGGCGCGTTGGGGTTGTAAGTTTGCTGTAGCACCTCCAGACGCGCTTTGGTTTCGGTGTTACGGGGTTTAATGCGGCTTACGGCCCGAATCAATTCCTCTCGTTCAATCGGCTTGGTAACATAGTCAATGGCAGCAAACTCAAATGCGCGGATGGCATACTTGTCGTAAGCAGTCACGAAAATGATATCGAAAGGCACTTCGTCGAGTTGTTGCAAGGCCTGAAATACCAGTCCGTCGGGCAGACTAATGTCCAGAAAAGCGACATCGAAGCGATTGTTGCGGTCGTCGGCCAGGCGAAGCAGGTCAGCGTTGGAGCCGCCTTCGGCTACAACATCTACCTCGGGACAGCACATACGGAGCAGGTTTTTGAGATTTTCCAAGCCTTCCGGCTCGTCTTCGATGATAAGGGCGCGGGTGAGCATAGCCAATAATGGTTGATTATGTGGATAAAGAGTTCATGGCAGGCCGTGTAGAAGGAACGCACGGCCGGTACATCGTCCAGCGCAAAAATCAGTTTTTAATTTGTAATGTACGCTGTGAAACAGGATTAAACTTGAAAGAAAAAAAGAAGGTGCGGCAGGACATATTCAATATTGCGGCCATTTCCCCTGCAATTTCATTATCTTTTCCACGACATCGCGCACACAACCCGCACCACCGGGCAAGGGGGAAATATAGTCGGCAGCCGCCATTACTTCCGGAACGGCGTCGGAAGGGCAACAGGCCAATGCCGCTCGACGGAGCGGAGGCAGATCGGGCAGATCGTCGCCCATATAACATATTTCGGTGTATCGGGCGCCGGTTCTTTGCATAAATGAGTGAAAAGCGACCATTTTATCTTTGACCCCGGAATAATATTCCGCGATACCGAGATACTGGGTCATGCGTTTTTTCACGCCTTCCGACACGCCGCCGGTGATGATACCAATGGAATAGCCCGCTTCGAGCGCCCAGCGAATAGCCTGGCCATCGCGCACGTTCATGCTGCGAAGATGTTCGCCCGCTTCCGTAATCAGCATTTCATTGTTGGTAAAAACGCCGTCAACATCAAAAACAAAAGCCCGAACTGCCTTCATTTTGTCGAATACATGTTCGAGTTCGAACTGAATGCTGCGTTCATTGTCTTCACCTACGCCCAAACCGACCGTCACCGAGGGTATGCCCACCGGCGGCAGCGCAACAGGCTGATCGGGTAAATTACCAGGTGTTATTTGTTGTTCGCTCGCCATTCGTACACCCATTTGGCTTGTATTTGTTCGAGGTGGCCTTCGCTGCTGTCTTCCCGTTTTCCTTCAAAATGAGGAATTTCAAGAATCCATTGCAGCAAATCGGTAAATCGAATGCGGTAAATCTTCCCTTCGTCAAATTCATCGCCAAAACGCTCGTAAAGCGCCATGGCAATATCTTCGTGATCGGCCCAACTGATGGGCATGTTGTCAAAATCCTGAAAGGCCATTTGTTGCGGGTTGAGAGTGTTTGGGAGGTTGATGGAGTTTATATGAGTTGATGGGGTTTAGGGAAGTTGATGGGGTTTAGAGGGCTATTGATTACCCACAAAACCAGCAACCAAGTTCTTTGACAGATTGTTAAGTAAGCAAAATCTTGTATCGATGAAAAAAAACGGAAATACACTCAATCCATATTTGGGGATAGGCGCT
>JANRLZ010000509.1:0-7739 GCA_033762055.1 Saprospiraceae bacterium | reverse complement strand
CCCTCATCCCTCATCCCTCATCCCTCATCCCTCATCCCTCATCCCTCATCCCTCATCCCTCATCCCTCATCCCTCAACCCTCAACCCACATCCCTCATCCCTCATCCCTATTTAACCACGATTTCTCCCGGCAGCACCCCGGTACGAAATGAATCTACCGGCACACCGGCAGGGTTAAATACATAAACTGTTCCAGGCGTTACGTAGTCTTTGGTGTCTGCACAGTACAACAGGTCTCGTTCGGAATCGAAGCTTAGTCCGTACGGCGTTTGTAACCCCGATGCTATAAAAACAGCGGGTGTAGTTCCTCCCGGCGCGACTTTATACACCTGGGCGCCGCCAAGGAAAAACAGACTTCCGCTGCGGTTGTCGAGCGACAAATCGTCGGAATTTGGCGGTGTAGGCACACCGGCCGAACCGCCAGTGAGCGTGCCCAGCCAGCCGGTTTGTGCCGGATCGAGGTAATATCCCTTGCAGAGAAAATAAAGTCGGGCGCCATCCCAGGCCAGTGTAGCCGGGTTGAGGCCTCCTGCCAGGGGCAACAGCTGGGTGGTTTCGGCTGGCAGGGAAATTTCCGTCAAGGTCGAATCCTTGCCGTAACCACCCGAATTTGCCACCAACACCTTGTCGCCCACGCGGATCATTTTTTCGGGTCCTTTACCGGTCGGAATTGTCGCAATCACCGTGTTGGAGTTCAGGTTGATTTTTGCGACGCTGCCGGTCAGCCCGTCGGCGCCCCATTGACTGACATACGCGGTTGTCTCGTCAAGCGGCAGAAAAAAACGCGGCTGTGCCAATCCGCCGATGGTATCAATAAATTGGAAGGTACGCGCATCCACCACCACCACACGACCGGCGCCGTTGACCACGATGTAGGCTTTGTCGTTGTGAAAGCAGAGGGATTGGACAAATTGGCCCAAAACAGCGCCATTATTGGCTTTTTCAAACAGCGAATCGCGTGTTTCGCCGGTATCGGGGTTGTGCCAGCTGATGGTGCCGCTGCCGCCAAAAGGGCCTTCATTGACGACAAAGATGCCTTTGGAATAATCGCCTGGCGTGTCGCAACAATGATCTTTTTCGCCGCAGGCGGCAAAAATCAGCAACAGGAAGAAGAGGGAAATGAGTTTGACTTTCATTGTGTTGAAAATGTTAAAGAATAGATAGTATCCAGATTTAGTTTCGTATTGGTGGGTCGAAGCCATTTTTGTTGGATCAAGGCGGATTTTACAGTCGAAATGGGACTAATTTCGGCGTCTCGCCTAAGGCGAGACCAACGCAGAGCCGGTAAAAATGGGTTGATCCAACGGTACGAAACTAATTCTGGATACTATCTAATGAAAGGCAAACGGGCAGGTAAGAGGGTGGGTCATGCGATTCCAACAAACAGCCAATGGCATCGTGCGCCGCCAACCTGCGATGCCGAACCTGCCTGAAAGTGCAAAGCAACATTCTCCGCCATCAAGGCTTTCTACCCGAAGCCTCGTTGTGTGTATGGTTGTTGGCAGGTCTTCTGACTTGTTTCAGCCGGCAAACGCCTTCCCGGTAACCCAGTGACATTCTTGTTTGCCGTCCTGTGCCCGACGCAGGGTCAAAGCACGCGAAACTTACAGCAGCGGGGACTGCTCCGGATTTTCACCGGATTCCCTTGAAAACTGTATCCAAACAGTTTCTTTTCCAAAACCGGTGCGAAGGTAGTCGAACGGCACATAAAATACGCGGTGTCGCAATGCTTTGTGCATGAATGACATGGAGAGGCATTGAAAATCAAACGGAATTTACCCATCAAAGCATAACTCCAAAATGGCCTTCAACCCGATTACCCAGAACAGAATACCGATACTCCGGTTGGCATAACGGCCCACCAAAGCAGATCGCTGTACCATCTTTTGTCCCAACCAGGCGTAGAGCCAGAGTGCCGACAAGGTACCGATGCTGACACCGGCGGCAAAAACGAGGGTAAAAAAAAGACCTTCCTGCCACCAGCCTTCCATGCGGAGCCAGCCGCAGTACACAAACCAGTAAGGAACAGCCAACAAATTGAAGGCGCTGATTAAAACACCCTTTGCAAATTGTCCGGCAGCCGGCGCTGAGACAGCCCGGACTGATGCCGGCGCTGAAGGTGCAAAAAAGAACAAATACGTACCCAAAAAGAAAAATACCGGCAGGGTAGCCCATTGAAACCCTTGCGCCGCAGCCGGGTGGCGCAAAAACCAGTCGCTCAGCGCCACTGCTGCCCAGGCCTGAAAAAACTCGGCCGCAGCCGCTCCGCTTGCAACAATCATAGCGGAAAGCATCCCCCGATAAATCGAAGTTTGAGCAACACTCAAACTGATCAGACCCGGCGGAAGGGAACCAAAAAGACTGAGCAGGATACCGGCAAAAAACAGGAGCATAAGGTGTTTTTTGAACGTGCCAGACAATGCGACGATAAACAACAGCGCAATTGGGATGGAAAGATGCTTTACGACGCACTACAAACCATAAAGTTTTCCCACTTTTGTCCTCCCTTTTGAACAGACAAATATCCGTATATATGATGCGAAATCACTACTTCCTTGCTTTCCTGTTTCTGATTTTTTCAACGAGTTCGCTTATTGCACAGGCCAATGACGAATGTGCCGGCGCTACCGTCATTAGTGATCCGAGCGATTTTTGTTCGCCCGATCCGGGTGAAAACAATGCATTGGCAACAGCCAGTCCGCAACCTTTCCCCAGTTGTTTTGCCAACTTGCAGGCCGATGTCTGGTACACATTTACAGCGGAAGCCTCCGAATTGATTTTTATCCTTCGCGGCTTCACACCCAGCAATCCAACCGGTACTATGCAGGGGCCTCAGGTGGCGCTGTACAGCGGTGATTGTAATAACCTTGTTGAAATCGCTTGCAGTTTTGATCAGTTTTTTACCAATGTTCTGCCGGTTACGGCCTCCGGACTGGTGCCAGGGCAGCAATATTTCATTCGAATTGATGCGATCATACCCGGCAGTTTCCAGTATTGCATAAAAAACCAGGAGAATTTAAACCAGGTTTCAGGCGACTGCCCGACCGCTGCCATCGTGTGCAGCAAGTCCCCGCTTCAGGTGGAGTCCGTCTTTGGTGGGGGAAATGATCCCAACGAGATTTCCGATGCCCTTTGTTTTCAGGGACTTGCCGGCGAAACTACCTCGGCCTGGTTTGTGTTTACCGCCGCAACCAATGGTACCCTGGAGTTTACGCTCACCCCCACTGACCCCATTGATGACCTGGATTTTGTGGTATATCGCCTGCCCAATGGCCCCGGCGATTGTAGCGATAAAGAAGTACAACGCTGCATGGCGGCAGGCGACTTCACACCCACCAGTCCTTGTATGGGTCCGACCGGCTTGAATGCTACGGCCACGGATGTCGCCCAGCCACCGGGATGCGCACCCGGTATGGATAATTTTCTTCGATTTATGAACCTGATAGCCGGAGAGACCTATGCGCTGGTGGTAAATAATTTTACCACACCCGGCAATGGTTTTACCATAGACTGGGGAGGGACGGCGGAATTCAAAGGCACGCCGAATGCCGGTTTTTTCACGGATGCCACCGACCAGCTGCTTTGCCTGGGGGAGGATATCATATTTACAGATACATCTTCGGTTGCGAATGGCACAATTGTAAACTGGACCTGGGATTTTGGCAATGGCGCAGCACCCGATTCGGCTTTTGTACAAGGCCCCGTTACGATGCAATATACCACGACCGGCCCTAAAATTGCCATTTTGACTATTGAGACCGATGGGGGTTGCGTAGCCCAAGACACCGCCCTTTTCTTTGTCCAGATTTGCTGCAATGTGGAAATCACATCGGTAGAAGTGACGCCTGGTTGCCCGGATGACCCGGCGGCCATAGCAACCGTGTCCATTGACAACGGTCTGGATCCGCTGACAATTACCTGGAGCGACAATTTGTCGGACAGTACGTCGGCAGTCATTGACAGTTCGGGCAGTTATTATGTGCTGGTGGAAGATGCCAACGGTTGTACCGACAGTCTGGCCTTTGATGTGGTGACTCCTTATAATCTTAGCGCGACATTTCCGCCCGACACTTCAATTCTGCTTGGTGAAACAGTTACGCTTGATGTAGATGCAACTCCTGCGGATGAGGTCGTGATTTGGTGGATTTCTCCCACATCAGACACCCTGCCAGGGGCGCCTATCGGATTATCGCCGGAAGAAACCACGACTTATTGGGTGGTGGCTGCTTACATGGGTTGTTATGTGTCCGATTCTGTTACTGTAGTTGTAGAAGAGCCTCGTTTTCAAATACCCAATGCCTTTTCCCCCAATGGCGACGGCGCCAACGACAAATTCGGGCCTGTAAATATCGGTTATACCTTTGTCCGTATGGAGGTCTGGTCGCGCTGGGGCGATAAAATTTTTGACTCTGAAATTGCAGGCAGCCAAACCTGGGACGGTACCATCAACGGCGAACAGGCGCCTTCCGATGTGTATGTGTACCGCATCCGGTATATCACCCCCGACGGCACAGAAACGCATAATGCAGGAGAGGTAACCCTGGTGCGATGAGCTTCGCTCAGGTACGAAAGTCGGGTTGCTGTAACTGTGATTGTAGAATTTCGCAGGAAGTCTTTCATACAGCAACCCGACCAATCCTCTACACCGTTTTATGATATCAGCACGTCTTTCGCTGCTTGCCCTGATTTGCCTGGCAGCCTGCCACCGACATTTACCTTCTACTTCCAAAATGGCGCATTTCACCCTTCCCTTTGAGACAAATAACAATCAAACCCTGCAATACCATGAAGCCATTGCCTGCTACGAAAAAATGGCGGCGGCGTACCCTGGTATCTTTCGCCTGTCGGCCACTGGAAGCACCGACAGCGGGCATCCCTTGCATGTAGCGGTGTTGAACACCTCCGGCGAGTTCGATCCGGAAAAAATCCGCCAGTCGGGCAAGCGTATCTTGCTGATAAACAATGGTATTCACCCTGGCGAGCCGGAGGGAATTGACGCCACTATCATGCTGTTGCGCGACTATCTGGAAAAACCCGAATGGCAAAAAGCGCTGGAGCATCTCGTACTGGTGGTCATTCCGGTGTACAATGTAGACGGTTGTTTGAATCGCGGCTCCTATTCCCGCGCCAATCAGGACGGACCGGAAGCGTATGGTTTTCGCGGAAATGCCCGTAATTACGACCTCAATCGCGATTTTGTGAAATGCGATTCGCGCAACGCCCGCACCTTCAACCGGATATTCACCACCTGGATGCCCGATATTTTTGTAGATAACCACACGAGCAACGGCGCAGATTACCAGTACACGATGACCCTGATCGCCACCCAGCACAACAAACTGGAAGCGCCGTTGGGGCAGTTTTTGCAGTCCACCATGCTGCCCGAATTATACGCCGACATGAAAGCGCGCAACTGGGAAATGATCCCATATGTGGACACTCCGGGTGAAACGCCCGATTCCGGCATCGTGGGTTTCTGCGACTACGGACGGTATTCCACCGGATACGCAGCCCTGTGGAACACCATCGGCTTTATGCCTGAGACCCACATGCTCAAGCCCTTCAAAGACCGGGTGTGGAGTACATATCATTTTATGGATGTGGTGATCAAATTTATGTCGCGACACATCCCTGAAATACGCGACGCGCGCAGCAAAGCATGGGAAAACACCCGCAACAAAACCGAGTTTGTGCTGGATTATTCGATGGATCAAAAACAACACGACCTGATTTCTTTCAAGGGCTACGAAGCGAAATACAAACCCTCGGAAGTAAGCGGACTTCCCCGGCTTTGGTATGATCGAAATGCGCCGTATGAAAAAACCATTCCGTATTACAATCATTTCAAACCACAGGTAACAGCGCAAAAACCGGCCGCCTATATCATTCCACAGGCCTGGGAGCATGTAATCGAACGCCTCGAAATCAACGGGGTGGTAATGAGTCGCCTCTCACAAGCGGTCGAACTCGAAACAGAAACGTATTTCATTAAAGACTTCAAAACCCGCAACGCCTGGGAGGGCCATTATTACCACAGCGGGGTACAACTGGATAAAAAAACGCTCAAAAGAAAGTTTGATAAAGGCGATTATGTGGTGTTCACCCAACAAAATGCCAACCGGTACCTCCTCGAAACCCTGGAGCCGAATGCGCCCGACTCCTGGTTTGCCTGGAATTTCTTCGAGCCGATACTCATGCAGAAAGAATATTTTTCTGCTTATGTATTCGAAGACCTGGCAGCACAGTTTTTACGGGAAAACCCGACAGTAAAGGCCGAACTTGACGCCAAACGCGCTGCAGATCCGGAATTTGCCGGCAACGCACAAGCCCAGCTCGACTGGGTGTACCGCCAGTCGCCCTGGTACGAACCCACACATCGTATGTATCCGGTGGCTCGTCTCAAAACGGCAGACAAACTGCCGCTGGAGAAATAACGCCGCAACCTGGAGCGTGATGTATTTGCGGTTGCCGGTATGTAAACTACGGGCAACGCGCTGCCGGATATTTCCAACATGGTCAAACCTTTTTGCAACATGATCGAACCTGTACCGACGGGTTCCGGACTTACTTTTGACCTTGAGAAAGTTGGATGTGGTTCACTGCCGGAGACTACTCCAATCAGCCAATTACGATAATCCGCCCTCTATTTCTTCATAAATATTGCTTCTATGAAAAACACACGTTCATTTGACCCGGGGCAACGCCCCAATTTGCTCATCATCCTTACCGACCAGGAGCGGGCGGTGATGCACTTCCCGCCGGACTGGGCGGAAAGACACCTGCATTCTTTGACGTTGTTGAAAAACAATGGCGTAGAGTTTGTCAACGGTTTTTGCAACTCCTGCATGTGTTCGCCGAGCCGCTCCACCCTGTTTTCGAGCATGTATCCGGCGCAACACGGGGTGACCGATACCCTTACATTTGGCGGTAAATATTCGGTTACCGAACCTACCCTGGCCCCCGGCTTGTCAACCCTGGCACACATGCTCCGACCGCATTACGATGTACACTACCGGGGGAAATGGCACCTGAGTAAAGGCGGTATGAATACCGTTCACCCGGAAAAATCGCTTATGGCCGCCGAAGTGGCGCAATACGGCTTCAAAGGCTGGATACCGCCGGATGCAGGCGAAGACATCGCATTGCCCAATTTTGGTGGCGGCTATGCCGAACACGATGAAAAATACATCTCGGAGGCCATTCAGTTCGTCCGCCAATGGAAACTCGATCGTGAGCAGGGTAAAGACAGGAAGCCGTTTGCTTTGGTACTTTCACTGGTTAACCCGCACGATGTGCTTTCGTACCCCAAAACCTATATGGCCGGCGGATACGACGATACCTGGACCAGCGGCGATCTGTATCCGCCGGCCAGTGTAGAAGAAGACCTTTTAAACAACTGGAAGCCAGCGGCCCAATGGATGTTGAAAGAGGTGTTGGCAGTATCGCTCGGCGCTCTCAACTCCAGGGAGGCAAAGTATGCCTATATCAATTTTTATGGCAACCTGATGCGGTTGATAGATCATCAAATGGCAGATTTGCTGGCCGAATTTTACGAACGCAAGCCCGATGGCCGTTTTGGCGCCCCCAAAGCACTGGCAGAAGAAACCCTCATTGTTCGTTTGGCCGATCACGGGGAAATGGGGCTGGCGCATGGCGGGCTTCGACAAAAAGCCTTTAATGCCTATGAGGAAACTTTGCGCGTGCCTTATATCTTTTCCAACCCCAAAGTCATTAACCCT
>JANRLZ010000508.1:0-12278 GCA_033762055.1 Saprospiraceae bacterium | reverse complement strand
ACACTGTTTGAACCATTCACCGTCACCCGTCTACCGTCACCCGTCTACCGTCACCCGTCCACCGTCACCCGTCCACCGTCACCCGTCCACCGTTCCACACAGCACTAAACCGACAAAGTTGCGGCGGGTTGAGGGATGTGGAGAAAAAACCGATAAAAACCGTGTTTGTAAAGACAAGAACCGGGAATTTTGCCGGGTTATGCAAACCAACGATTTAATTCGGATTCACGACCTGCAATTTGCACCCTTAATTTCAGAGGAGGCCGTGCAGGAACGCGTCGCTGCACTCGGGCAGGAATTGACGCAGCGGCTTTACGGGAAAAAACCCTTGTTTATCAGCATTCTCAGCGGGGCTTTTGTTTTTGCCGCCGACCTCATACGGGCTTTCGACAGTCATTGTGAAATCGGCTTTGTCAAACTGGCATCCTACACCGGTACGCGCTCCTCGGGCGATGTGCAAACGGTGATGGGGCTCGACAAAGACCTCAAAGGCCGCCATCTGGTGGTCGTGGAAGACATTGTGGATACGGGCCGCACCCTGCATTTTTTTCTCGAACACCTCCGCGCCCAACAACCGGCCTCCATCTGCACCGTGGCTTTTCTTCGCAAGCCCGATGCCCTGCAATTCCCCGTGCAGGTTGACCTGACGGGTTTTGATATTGAAGATAAATTTGTGGTCGGCTACGGACTTGATTACGACAATCTGGGCCGCAATCTTTCGGGCATCTGGCAACTCCGCGATGCGGCCTAATCAAAAACCTTCGTTATGGCATATACCTTTCGCATTTTGACCCAAAAAGCCGATATGCTTCTCCACTACCCGCTCATCCGGCAATTGAGTCCGGGGGTGTCGGAAGAACGGTACGCGCATTTGCTCGACGACATGATTGCGCACGGCTACCGGATGGTGACTATGTGGGAGAACGAACTTTGCGTGGGATTGTCGGGCATTTGGGTGGCAACCAAAATTTACAGCGGGCGCTACCTGGAAATGGATAACGTGGTGGTGGCCGACACGCATCGCTCCAAAGGGATCGGCAAGTTGCTCTGCGATTATGTGCAGGAGCTGGCGTTGGCGGAAGGTTGCGAGATCATTATGCTCGACGCTTATCTCGAAAACGAAAAAGCCCACGCTTTTTACGAGCGCGAAGGTTTTACCAAACGGGGTTATCATTTCCTGAAAAAAATAGCCGGATAGGTCATGTCTTTTCCACCTGTAATCCGCTGGGCCAGCCGGCTTCTTCGGCTTCTTCTTCGCTGACTTTCCAGAGCAGGGCGCGCAAACGGCGCAGCGTCGCGTCGGTTTCGCTTTGGCGAATTCCGATTTCGAGTTGTCCGCGGGTGTCAAATTGCTGGTGTAAAATATCGAGATCCATTTTTTTTACCGCATTCATCACCTCGGGCATCAGGGCATAATCGAAATCGAGCAAAATCCGGTCTTTTACCAGACATTCCACTATTTCAGCCTTTCGCAGTGCATCGGCGGCGGCCTCGCGATAGGCATTAATGAGTCCGGAAGTGCCCAACAAGGTGCCACCGAAATAGCGCACCACCACCACCATTACATACGTCAGGGCAAACGAATCAATCTGGCTGAGAATGGGCCGGCCTGCGGTACCGCTTGGTTCTCCGTCGTCGTTGGCACGGAAACGGGCACCATCAGGGTCGAATCGCCAGGCAAAACAATGGTGCCGGGCTTTAAAATGTTCTTTTCGCAGATTTTCAAGATGTTGCAATGCTTCTGCCTCATGGCGAACCGGCCAGGCATAAGCGATAAACTTGCTTCCCCGATCCTTGAATTCTCCTTCGGAAGGCGCGGCGAGGGTGCGATAGGAATCGGTCATGATATTCGCAGGTATCCATTTAAAAAGATCAGCGCAGATAAACAGCCATTTCATTCACGTCGCGGATGCGCACCTCGATGTCGTCGCGCAGGGTAGTAGCCAGCGACAACCCGACATAATCGGCTTTGATCGGAAACGATTTGTGTTTACGATCTACCAAAACGGCAACTTCCACGCGTTTGGGAACAACTTGCAGGAGGGGTTGAACGGCATAAAAAATGGTGCGGCCGGTATTGGCCACATCATCCACAATCACAATTGATTTGCCGCGTAAAGCGTCGGCCGGGAGTTCAACTACGGGTTCATATTCGACCGGATTGGCGGGATTAAGTCGAATACGGGTAAGAGTAAGGATGGTTTCGCCCGTATTGACGGTTTGTAGTTCGGCCAGCAACAAGCGGGCAAAACCCAGGCCGTTGTTGTTTAGTCCGGCCAGAATAATTTCCGGTTCGCCGTAATTGCGTTCCAGTATTTCGATGGCGATACGGCGTATCTTTTGGCGGATTTGACGGTCGGTAAGAATTTGCATGAGCCTTGCGCCACAGTTTGAAAGGGCGCTTGCAAAAGTCCGGTCTTCTCGCTGTATTTTGCGCCCTGAAATTGAAAAAAATATGCTTGCAACTCTCCTTTTTCTGTTGGTAGCGGGCGCATCGGGCTGGTTTGCGCTCAAAGGCTTCCGCCGGGTGTGGCAAAATATCCGTCTGGGCAAGCCCGAAACCGCAGGCGGCAATCGCAGCGAACGCTGGCGGAACGTGCTGCTGGTGGCTTTTGGTCAGCAAAAAATGTTCAAAAACTGGCTGCCGGCCGTCTTGCACCTGTTTATTTATGTGGCTTTCGTCATTACACAGATCGAGTTGATCGAGATTTTTGTAGACGGCATTTTTGGCACACACCGTTTTTTTGCTCCCTATCTCGGCGGTTTTTACACCTTCGTCATCAGCAGTATCGAGGTATTATCGGTACTGGCATTTGTGGCGACGATTATTTTCCTGGCCCGTCGCAATGTGTTGCGGGTGCCGCGTTTCCAAAAACCCGAATTAAAAGGGTTTCCCCTTCGCGACGCCAACCTCATTCTGCTCGGCGAGATCATCCTCATTACAGGTATTTTCTGCATGAACGGGGGCGACAAAGTATTGCAGGCGCGTGGAGTGGAGCATTACGCCCTCACCGGCAATTTTGCCGTAAGCAGTTGGTTGGGGCCGGCGCTGTTTGGCAGTCTGAGCGATGGGGCAGTGATCGGTATCGAGCGTTTTGGCTGGTGGCTGCATATCCTGACAGTGTTTGGTTTTTTGTGCTATTTGCCCTATTCCAAGCACTTGCACATTATTTTGGCCTTCCCGAATACCTGGTATGCGCGATTGAGTCCCAAGGGTCAAATGGATAACATGCCTGAAATTCAGAAGGAAGTGCGCATTATGATGGGCCTGGATCAGCCGGAAGGCAATGCACCGGCCGAATTGCCTGAATTTGGCGCCAACGATGTTTTTTCCCTGTCCTGGCAAAATATCCTGCAAGCATATTCCTGCACCGAATGCGGGCGCTGTACCGCCGCGTGTCCGGCCAATCTGACGGGTAAAAAATTATCGCCCCGAAAAATCATGATGGACGTACGCGACCGTGCCGAGGAAGTGGGGCAGCAAATTGAATCGGGCCGGCAGACCCGCGAAGCGTACGACGACGGCAAAACCTTGTTCGACCGTATCACGCCTGAAGAAATTCACGCCTGCACCACCTGCAATGCATGCGTCGAAGCTTGTCCGGTACTGATCAATCCGCTCGATATAATCGTGCAACTGCGCCGCCACGAAATTTTGAGCCAAAGCGCCGGCCCTGCCGAGTGGCTGCCGATGTTCAATGCCATTGAAAACGCCGGCGCCGCCTGGGCCATGAGCGAGCCGAGGGAAGCCTGGCGCGAGGGTTGATCGCCCATTCATTTTTTATCCTTAACTTGACACATTCGATATGATCGCATATACCATGGCCGAAATGGCCGCTCAGGGTAAAAATCCGGAAATACTTTTTTGGGTGGGTTGCGCCGGCTCCTTCGACGCCCGCGCCCAGAAAGTGACCCGCGCCTTGTGTGAAATCCTGAACCACGCCGGGGTGGAATTTGCCATACTGGGCAGTGAAGAACGCTGCTCCGGCGACCCCGCCCGCCGCGCCGGGAACGAATTTTTGTTCCAGATGACTGCCGCTATGAACATCGAAACCCTCAATATGTACGGGGTTAAAAAAATTGTGACGGCTTGTCCGCATTGCTTCAATACCCTGAAAAACGAATACCCCGAACTGGGCGGCAACTACGAGGTATTGCACCACACCCAATTGCTCAACGAACTGATTGCCACAGGCAAACTCAAACTCAGGGAAGGCGGCGAATTTAAAGGACGACGCATCACCTACCACGACTCCTGCTACCTCGGTCGGGCCAACGACGTGTATGAAGCCCCGCGCGCCCTCCTTGAAAGCCTCGACGTGGATTTGGTGGAAATGAAACGTTCGCGTAAAAACGGCCTCTGCTGCGGCGCAGGCGGCGCACAAATGTGGAAAGAAGACGAACCCGGCGAAAAACGCATCAGCCTCGAACGCATCGAGGAAGCGCTCGAAACCAACCCCGGCGCCATCGCTGCCAATTGCCCGTTCTGCCTTACGATGTTGCAGGACGGCTTAAAAGCCAAGGAAAAAAATGAACAAATTCCTGTGTACGACCTTTCAGAAATGATTTTGTCGCGACTTTGATATGATACCCGTACTTGCCTCCGCTCCCACATTTTCCCCTGATTCCCGTGTCTGGGTGTACACAGCCGATCGTACGCTCAGCAATGCCGAAGCGCAATTTGTTCAGGAAAAAATAGACGCTTTTTGCGCGCAATGGACGGCCCACAACCAGGCTTTGCAGGCACGCGGCGAAGTATTCGAAAACCAGTTTGTACTGTTGATGGTGGACGAAACCCGCGCCGGCGCCAGCGGATGTTCGATTGACAAATCGGTGCATTTTCTCGAACAAGTGGGTGCAGCCATTGGCGCCGACTTCTTCGAACGAATGCGTTTTGCCTGGCTGGACGCCGACGGACAGATACAAATGGCGCCGCGCCCGCAATTTGCCGCACTGGTGCAGGAAGGCCGCATCAGCGCCAAAACCCTTGTGGCCGACACGCTGGTGCAAACCAAACGCCAGCTCGCCGAAAAATGGCTGGTCCCGTTTGGGGAAAGCTGGCACCGGCGCCTGGTTTAAGCGGAGCTGTTTTAATCTCTCGGGTTTTCAAAATTCAGACGTTTGATTTTTTTGCGCCCCGTACTTTGGAAACTGTTTTAACACAGTTTCATACTCCCCGAAAATAATGCGCCAGGATCTGTTTTAGCCGTGTAAAATGTCACACGGCGACATTTTTTCTCGCCATTTCCAAACATAATTTGCTGTTGTCGCCGTTTGGGAGGCGCTCATGTCTAATTCGTCGTTTACTTGACAAAAAATAGTTGTTGGTTCCTCCAACAGAAAAAATACATTTGCCCCCACGAAAATTCGCTATAATGAATAATGGTATTTAAATGCCAATAGAAACCGCAAATTTTCCCTGCGCAACCACCGCTTCAAATCTACCGTAAAGAGCCGTTTGAAATACAGATCGTCTTGCCAAACTCAAACTGTTCATTTTTAAACCTGATCACATGTTCAGAAAAATCCTTATCCCGATCGCAGCCTTCCTGCTGCTCGCCTTACACGCTTCCGCTCAACAACGCACCTGTGCGGCCGAAGAGGTGCGCGCCCGCCAGCTGCTCGAAAACCCTGCCATGATGCAGGAAATCAAACGCATCGAAGAACATACCCGCCAGTTTGCCCAGCAACAAGGCGGTGCCTCCGAACGTACGGTCGTCACCATCCCCGTCGTCGTACACGTTGTGTACTACAACAGCACGCAAAACCTGACCGACGCGCAGATTCTGTCGCAGATTGATGTACTGAATGCCGACTTCCGCCGTACCAACGCCGATGCCGGTAACACCCCGGCCGGGTTCCTTGGCGTGGCCGCCGACTGCGAAATTAACTTTTGCATGGCCAAACAAGACCCCAACGGTGCTGCTACCAACGGCATTCAACGCCGCCAAACCACGGTGAATGGCTTCTCGACCGACGATCGGGTAAAGTTTTTTGCTCAAGGCGGACTCGACATTTGGGATCGCAACAAGTACCTTAACATCTGGGTTTGCAACCTGTCGGGCGGCTTGTTGGGTTACGCGCAATTCCCAGGAGGCCCTGCCAACACCGACGGTGTGGTATGCGATTACGCTTATTTTGGCACCATCGGCTCTACGCCTCCCTTTAACCTGGGTCGTACGGCTACCCACGAAGTTGGCCACTGGCTCAACTGCTTCCACATCTGGGGCGATGATGGCACATCTTGCACCGGCTCCGACAACGTGTCCGACACCCCCAACCAGGCCGATGAACACTATGGCTGCCCTACTTTCCCTCAAATCAGCTGTAGCAATGGTCCCAACGGCGATATGTTCATGAACTATATGGACTACACCGACGACGGCTGCATGAACGTGTTTACTACCGGACAAAAAAACCGTATGCAGGCCTTGTTTGCCGCAGGAGGCGCACGCAACGCCCTGGTAAGCTCGCCCGGATGCACTGAACCCGGCGGTGGAGAATGCAATGCGCCAACCGGCCTGAGCGCCACCAATATCACCGCTACCAGCGCTACCTGCAACTGGGGCGCCGTAGCCGGTGCAACCACCTACACACTGGAATGGAAAACTGTAGCCTCCCCAACCTGGACCGTGGTGGCCGGACTCACCGGCACCTCGCACAACCTGAACGGGCTTGCCGCCGGCACTTCCTACAATTTCCGGGTGTTGGCAGTATGCAGCGGAACGCCCAGCAATTATTCGGCTACCGCTACTTTCACCACGCTTTCCGGCAACTGCGCCGATCAATACGAAACCAATAACACCCTGGCGACTGCCAAAGCCATTCCGATCAACACGGCATTTACCGCCCAAATCGCCTACTCCGGCGACAACGACTACTATCAGTTCGGAAATACCAGCACACAGCGCAACATCAAAGTCGAACTCACGACGCTGCCGCTCGATTACGATCTGAGATTGTACCGCGGTACCACCCTGCTGGCCACTTCTCAAAACGGAGGCACCTTAAACGAAGTAATTATCCGCAATAACGCCACCGTTGCCACCAACTACCGCGCCTATGTGTACGGCTACAACGGCGCCTGGAGCAACACCCAGTGCTACACGCTGAAAGCCAGCCGCAGTTCGACCGCCTACCGCGAAGACGGCAGTACCGACGGCGTGGAGGAAGAAATTTCGCTGGATGTGGCGTTTGAAAATGCCGGATTCGGTCTCTTCCCCAACCCCGCATCGGCGCAGGTAACGGTGGAAGTACCCATTGTAGCAGACGGCAATGTGCAGGTATCCATCATTGACCCTTCGGGTAAGGTAGCGCTTTCGCAACAGCAAACGCTGACCAAAGGCGAAAACCGCTTCAACTTCGACACCAGCAGCCTGCCCAACGGCGTGTACTTTGTACAAGTCCGCAACGGCGAAATTTCCAAAACCCGGAAATTGATTATTCAGCAGTAATTAACTTCCCTACGGATATAAAACAGGAATCGGCAGCCACCCGCGATTGGATGGCTGCCGATTTGTATTAGATAGTATACGGAGTTCTTTCTTTTATTGGAGAATTCAGCGCCGGCGCATTTTGGGCGAAATGTTAACGGCGTTCTGCAATTTGGTCGTTTGCATTTTATTCAGTAATTTCGTTATAGTTTTCCGTCTGGAGTCTCCTTATCATGCATGTATCGGAAAACACAGCAGGCCTGCTTTTTTAATCTTTATCAAGTTTGGAGCCTAAAAAGACTGGGGCCAGACACTTTTAATCGCTTCAACCATACTTTATTACTGTGCATTCTTGTGAAAGTTTTGTCGGTCGCCCTCGACCGGCAGGCGTTATCCTTTATCTTTCACCAAATAAAAATCTTTCGATTATGAAAAAAAGAGCACGTAGTTACCGACTCTTTTCTAAAAAATACGCGAATTCTCTGATCTTGATTGCGGGTAGGGGGCTTTGCCGGTTGTTTTTCATGCTCCCAATATTGCCGGTCATGCTTTTTTTGCAAATCCCTGATGTCGCCTTCGCCCAGCAGGGCGGCTCCGGCACGGTATGGACAGCCGGGGTGGATTTTCAGAGTAACAGTCCTTGCGATGAAGACGCCTGGGCTTTTGATGCCGTCGAAATGCCCAACGGCGATCTGGTTTCAGTAGGATATACAACATCTAATACGGATCCTAATCCGGCCAACTGTGCCGGATTTTCGAACAACAACAGGAAACGTGTTCCTGCCTGCGCTGTAACCGACAAATATGGCACATTAAAACACAGTTTTTATCTTGATCTGACCTTAGGCGCCGGAGCATTCAGCAGAATTACGAATCACTGGGACGGAGGCTGTGTGCTGCTGGGCTGGCAAGGCAACCAGGCCTTGATTACCAAACTGGACGCCGGATACAACGAGGTATGCACGGCCCGGTTTGATATGCCGGCCGGCAGCGGCGGGGTGGACAGAGTATATACAGTCGCCGTGCAGCCGGATGGGAAGATTTTGCTGGCAGGCGGGTTTAGAAATTCAACCCTCGGCGAAAATTTTTTCCTGCTTTGCGAATTAGTCAACAACAATGGTGTCTGTACGGTGAATGTTAACCAGTTTACAAAATTGGACAACGCATTTGGCCGAATTCTGGACTGCAAAACCGCGACGGTAAGCGGCGTCACCTATGTGCTGGCCACAGGTTTCAGGATTCGAAACGAAGGGGCCATGTACACCATCCCTGCCAATACGCCGCTCAACGCCGAAAACGCCGACGGCACATCGCTGGCTGGCGAATCATTTTTGGTAGAAGATTTTGACGTCATGGTGGGCATTTTTCCCATCAGCGAGATTGGCAACGGGCTTGACGAGACCGACTTCAAGTATTATACCTCCTTGCCTTTTGACCCGCCGGGATACACCGACCCGAATCCCATCAACCCGCAGTCGCCGCTTTACCCGCAGGTAATACACCAAACGTATGCCTGCGGAACACAATACGGCCCGCTCACGCCGGGCAAGAGTGACGGCCCCCAATTCTGGGGAGGTACGGTCAATGGCTCGCCCGTAGCGGATAACTTTTTCAACCACATCTCCAAAGATGTAGGCCGAAGCATCGCTTATGCCAACGGCGTCGTGTATGTATCGGCAGAAATGCAGACCCTGGAAATGACGGGATCCATCTATCAGGGCCCCCACCGTAATGGACAGAACGGTGTAATATTGAACGAACTGGACTGCGCCGCCCCGGAGGATCAAACCAGCGCGTACGGGGCCTATAAAGACGGTTACATATATATCATGCGCTTTGACTTGGCAACCAAAAACCTGCTGAATTTCAAAAATGTAGCGCATGTGAGCGGTGGAGATTATTATGCCCCCATGCTCATTGACCAGACCGACGGCAAGCTCGTGATCGGCTCTACCACTTGCGACCGGGGTATTTGCGGCCTGCCGCCGTTTGACGAGTGCGCGTACGCCGAGACCAACTTTTTGGCAAAGTACGACCCGGTAACCCTTGAACCGGTGTGGCAACAGCACCAGATCGCTTATGGCGTCGGCAACTGTACTTTTGGCCTGATACAGACCGCCGACGGCGGCTACGTCATGCTGGGAAACAACGAGCTGGAAGTCGGCGACGCCGAAAATGAAACATTCAACATCATCCGGTTTACCCCCGACTGCCAAACGGGCCAGGCATTTCATCAGGACGGCGATTACACCATTACCTCCGCGGCAGGTGAAACCTGGTCGCCGGCCAACAAACCCAACCCCTTGCGCATCCGGGGCAACGTCATTATCCCGAGCGGGAAAAGCCTGACCATCACCAACGGCCTCGTGGTAGAATTCGCCGGCACCAAAAACACCCCCGACCACCGCAAATCAGGCATCACCGTGCAGCAGGGAGGTTTTCTCGTAGTCAACGGCGCTTCCGTACTCAAAGGCCTCAACTGTGGCGGCGAACAAATGTGGGATGGCATCGTGGCGCTCGGCAACCCTAACCAGCCGGCCGGGCCTACGCAAGGCCGGGTAACCATTTCCGGAAATGCCCGGATTGAAAACGCCGTGCGGGGTGTCGTGTTGGGGAATACAGCCTGGGAATCCCGGACGGAAGAAACCGGCGACGGCATCTCGATCGGTACCGTGGTGACTGCTACTTACATGGACGATCTCGGCATGGGCGGCGGGCGACTGACCGCCATCGCCGCCACCTTCCGAAACTGCGGGAGGGGAGTGGTGTGGAACCCCCAACCGGCTTTCTCGAACAAAAGCCTGCTGCTCCATACCAAATTCGAGTTCACGGGGCCGCTCGCCGACCCGCTCTACGCTTTTATGGGTGATGTACCTGCTTTCGGCCGGCCCACAGCCGCCGAATTGGGCTGTCGCCTGCGCTCGGTCAGGGATGTTACTTTTACGAACTGCTCTTTTATCAATTCTGCCTCCGCAAACCTGTTCAGTCTTTACCGCAATCGCCCCAGCGGCATTTACGCCACCGATGCCAAGTTTTCATTTGCGGGCGGGGCCTTCAACCCCCATTTCAAAGACCTGTACATCGGCACGGAGTCTGCGTCGCTGCTTTCCGGGGCAGCCACTACGCTCAGTTTTAGCGGCGCAAAAATGGACAATGTCTATCAGGGCCTCAATGTGCGGGGCAATATCGCGCCCTTTGTAAGCGGCTGCGAATACCACAATATTCCGCCGCAGGAGGACATCAAGAGTGGTACGCCGGCGGGCACTTTCTCTGTGGCCACACAGGGCATTACCCTCTCGGCCAACCAGTTCGATTCCGATGCTGGGTATATTTCTTATGGCGCCATCGTCAACAACTCCCTCGGTATGGGCGGCGCAAAAGTAGAGTTCAATACCTTCACAGACTTCAACATCGCCAACCAGTACGAGCAGGACAACTCCTCGCTCCAGACCCGCTGCAATACCTATCAGGGCGCGGTGGGCGATGTTTCGTGGAATGTGACAGGAGCGCTGGCAAATCAAATCCAAGTTCAAGACCCTGCTTATTTCCCCGACAACAAGTTCTTGTGGGACTGTGGAGCGCCGTTGTTGGATATAGAAAGTACATCAGCGTTTTCGTATTATGAGCGTATTGAATCACCATTAAATACCAACACCATTCTAAAGTGCTTTACGCCTACAGTTACTAAGATTCTGGGTAACAATGCAGGCCCTGCCGACTGCGTCATCGAAGACCCCTGCCCCAATCCGCCCTATTGCAACTCTTTGTTGGCGCTTTACAACAACTCCGGGTATGCGCTGCCTTACCGCAACGACCTGCTGAATGCCTATGTGCGGATGTATCCCGATGTCGTGGCCGACTCGCTGTACCTGCCCGGCACCACCCGGGCCATTAGTCTGCTCAGCAGCCGCAACCAGCAGGAAGACAAGCGCATCCTGACGGCCACGTATGCATCCTTGGGCAATTACACGCAAGCGCAGCAGTATCTGCAGCAGGTCACCGGCGCCACGACCGAAACCCAGGATTTCATCGCCTACTACACCGTAATCATCAATGCCGGCCTTGCCGGGCGGGATGCCTACCATCTCACAGCGGCGGAGTTTGCCCAACTCGCGCCCCTGATGACGCACCAGAGCAGCGTGGCAGAGAATGTGAAAGTGCTCGACCACATTCTCAATGGCGTGTATCACCCGCTGGAGGCAGCAGCAGTTACTGGTGGCAGGCCGGGCAGCGCGCGTGCGGAGGCGAGCGAAGAAATGCCGACGAAAGAAGGCTTGCGCGTACAACCCAATCCTTTTGACAGTGAAGTGCGGTTCTTTGCGCCGGAAGGGACTAACATCAGGCACCTGCGTCTGGTGGATATCTCTGGCAAGCAGATCTTCCAGCAAGCCTTCGGAGAAAGTCAACCTGTGTTGGTGCTGAACACGGCTGCTTTGCCGCAAGGAGTGCTGTTCTATGAGTGCAGGCTTTCAGATGGCTCAAGATTGTATGGAAAAATCGTTCACCAAACTAAAAGGTAGGCCGTGCGCTTATTTTTGACACTGGCGCTGCTCACCCAAACTTGGGTGGGCAGCGCCCAAGTCTATTTTAACCAACAAATAGACTGGGAGCATTACTACGAATATTTTTCGAGCATTTTATTGGTGAAACAAGGAGAAAAATTACTCCTCGTGGGTGGGGCAGAAGACTTTGCCGCCACAAAAAGATTCACACCGATAGCAAGCGTATCTCCTATCGGAGATGTTTTCTGGCAAAGATCATTTCTGCCAAGGGCGGATCTGTTCGGGATGACTTTTCATGCCGCACAACTATCCGACACTTCTGCTATCCTGTTAGGCAATTACT
>JANRLZ010000507.1:0-3864 GCA_033762055.1 Saprospiraceae bacterium | reverse complement strand
GTTGTCCGGGATTATTCCCCTGGATGCATGCAACCGGTATTTGAAACCCATCGCGCCGCAAAGGAAAAAACTTGTTCGGAGTTTGTTCGTTTTTTTCCCGGAACAAAACTACCGCATGAAACCGGGCTACAAAATTAATGTTGGAGAAAAACGGGGCATCAGCGCGAATTTAGACCCTTTAAAAATTCTTAAAACTATATTTTCGAGAAAATGGCTAACATTGCCGCGTCAAAAATCAATTACAACCATCAGGTGACCCAACCCGTTATCTGGCGTTAAACCAACATACTAGCACAACCAAACCTTTCTGTATGAAGAAACTTTTAACCATCGCTTGCCTTATTGCAGCCCTGATGCTGGTGCAAAACGAAATAGTTGCCCAGCCCAATCAGTCGCTCACCGTTCGTACCCTGTGGAACAACTACATCAACCCACAGCCAGCCTGGGAAGACTGGGACGACATCTTCAACGATGCCAATGATAATGGTATTGAAATCGCCTACGGTCGCCGCCTGCACAAAGGCGCCTGGCTGCTTATACCGGCCAAACTCGGCACCGCCCGCTACCCCGGCTCGAACCGCAACGGAATGATCGGCAACCTCGATGTGGTGCTGCAAAACAACCTTTGCAGCCGCAAATCTTTCCTTAACCCCAACATCCACCTCGGCGTAGGCACTACCTGGGATTTTAACATCGAAGAGTTCGACTGGAATATCCCCGTCGGTGCAGGTCTCAACATTCGCCTGATGCCCGATTTCTACCTTAACGTGCAAACCCAATACCGCTTTTCCATCGAAAATCGCCCGGGTTGGCAACATGGCCTCGGTATCGTTTACACCTTCGGCGAACCCGACCGCGACGGCGACGGCATCTCCGATGCTGAAGACAAATGTCCCGATGTAGCCGGCCTCGCCTCCATGATGGGATGCCCCGACCGCGATGGCGACGGCATCGCCGACGACGACGACAAATGCCCCGACGTAGCCGGCCTCGCCAACCTGATGGGCTGTCCCGACCGTGATGGCGACGGCATTGCCGACGGCGACGACAAATGCCCCGACCTGAAAGGCCCCGCTGCAACCATGGGTTGCCCCGACCGCGACAGCGACGGCATCATGGACGCCGATGATGAATGCCCGGATGTGAAAGGTATTGCCGCCATGAAAGGCTGCCCTGACACCGACGGCGATGGTATCACCGATGCCAGCGACAAATGCCCGCGTGAGGCCGGCCCGGCCGCTACCGGTGGCTGCCCGGACCGCGATGGCGACGGCATTACGGATAAAGACGATAAATGCCCCGGCGATAAAGGCCCGGCGGCTACTATGGGCTGCCCGGACCGCGATGGCGACGGTGTGGCAGATAAAGACGACGCTTGCCCCGACAAGCGCGGTGACTCAGCCCATAAAGGTTGCCCGGATACGGATGGCGATGGTATTTACGATGATACCGACCGTTGTCCGGATAAGCCCGGTGTTGCTGCATTGCGCGGTTGTCCGGAAATCAAAAAAGAAGACAAAGCCAAACTGGAACGCGCCATCAAACTGGTGCAATTTGAAACCGGCAAAGCGGTGTTGCTGAAAAAATCGTACGCCGTGCTCGATGAAGTGGTAACGGTAATGAACCAATATTCCGAGTACAGCCTCAACATCAGCGGCCACACGGACAATGTGGGCGACGACAAGGGCAATCAGGATCTGTCGGAGCGCCGCGCCAAAGCCTGCTACGATTATCTGGTAAGCAAAGGCGTAGCAGCCGGTCGCATGGCTTCCGCCGGTTATGGCGAAACCAAGCCGGTTGCCGACAACAAAACCGCCGCAGGTCGCGAACAAAACCGCCGCGTGGAATTTGAACTTTACGTCAAATAAAATCGGCGCTTTTTTGCATAAAAAATGCCCCTCTGGATTCCAGAGGGGCATTTTTGTTTACATCTGACCGTTGAGCAATTTGTACAACAGTTCCAACCCCATACCGCTGATCAAAAAACGTTCTTTTTGATTGCCCGACAGTATTTGCGTCCAGTTGGTAAACCCGCCATCTGCAATTTCAATTTCTGCGCCGCCGGGCATCGTAATGCGGATTTTATATTGCAAAGCGTGGTAATAAGATTGTCGGGCTTGTTCGGGTGCGCGTTCGATGCGTGAATCCGGCATTTCCCGCCGTAAAAATTCGATCATTGTTTGATTCAAACGATCGCGTATGCCGGATGTTCCCGCCGGAATCAAATGAAAGGAAACCGGCCCCAGGCCGAGCCGCTTAAACTCCTGGTTGAAAAACCGAAAATGATGAAGTACGGCGGCTTTTTCAAAATTAAAATCGCCGGTATCCCTGCCGGCCGTGCTGAGTGCAAGCACAGCAAAATGCGCTGAAAAACCCTTTACTTTTGGTATTTCCTGCGATCTGACATGCCGGTGTACCGCGCCACAATGCATAGCAGCAGCCGGATATTGCTGCTCGCTTCGGCGCAACACGCTTTCGAGTGCCAGCACATTGGTGGCATCGGCTACTACTTCCGTACCACGCAGGGCGCTAACCACCTTGTTTTGATGGGCCGTCGCCACGACGGAACAGGTTCCCAATGGACAAACTGGCGAGAGTTCGATCATCCCGAATCCGGCTTCATGTGCCGATTGCATCCATTCCAGCGAAAAACGGCGCATGCCGATGGCATCGGCGGAGGATGGGCGTACAAAACGGTTCGTCCGATAATGATGCATCAAGGCGCCCGGCGATAAATTTTGAGCGCGGCGCTGAAACACTTCCAGCAGCAGGGTATTCAATTCCGTTCCGGCAAGATGTTCGGAAAGTAATTCGATCAATTCCGGATGGCCGGCACGTTCTGCAAGTCGTTGGGCGAGTGGATTCATTACTGTATTTGATTGTTCCAAAGGGCAACCTTGAAAGGTGATTCCTTTCTCCTTTACAGTTTTGGCGATAAAGCCCTGTAGGCAGCACTAAAAATTGGGTTTTTCAAGACAATTTAAGAATTTTTAAAATAAAATCATCACTTAAGGAATTTAATATCCCCGAAATAAGTTACTTTTGCCACACATTAAACCTTAAGCCGGCAAGTGCAACATCGCATCCGGTTCACCAACCCTATTCCCCAAACCATGACGCCTCCCCAAAAGGTTGTTTATTTTGGCGATAACGCCCAACCCCTGCACAGCCTGCGTTTCAGCGACGGCGATTCCTTGCACGCTGAACAGGTTTCCGAATCCTTTTCGTTCCACCCACCGGCACAAACACCTGAAACAGGCCTGTCCTTGCGCTTCTTCGGGGCTTTTGGCATTACGGTAAACGGACAAGCAGTTTCATTCACCTGGCAGGCACGTATGCTGTTCGCCTACCTGGCCTATCATGCGCCTCGCGCCCTCTCCCGCGATCATCTGGCCCGGGTGTTCTGGCCCGTCAAACAGGAAAGCCAGCCTGAAAGTGCGCGTCGCAGTCTGAATGTCGAACTCAATCATGTCCGAAAGGCCCTCCGTGAACAAACCGGTTTGCCCGACGATCTCATCGTTTTTGAAAACAACTGCTATCGGCTGCAATGGCCGGAACCGGTCATCACAGATGTAGGCGAGTTCAAATCCATTTGCTTTAAAAAACAGCGCTTACAGCGAAACGGCCAAAATGTTCCCGACGAGTTGCTGTTGCAAGCCATTGCCTTGTGCCGGGGTGTTTTTTTGGAAGAATGTCCGCAAGACACCCTCAACTGGGTAGAGATTGAACGCCAGCACCTCGGCGCCCTGTTCGAACAGGTAGCAGACCAATACCTGGAAAGATGCGAAGAAAACGGGGATTTTGCCCATGTTACCGCCTTGTGCCACGAATGGCTGAGCCGCGATGCACGACAGGAAACCCTGC
>JANRLZ010000506.1:0-12645 GCA_033762055.1 Saprospiraceae bacterium | reverse complement strand
GCAGGGTTTGTTTGATGGAAAACAAAACAGTAGCATAATCACACTGCAAGAGTGTCTGGTTGGCGTTTTGGTTGTCAATAACAAAACGGCCTTCTGCATCGGGACGGAAAATGACCGGACGGTCGTAACGGGAAATATCGGGGGTCAGGGTTACTTCAAAATAGGTGGGCTTGTCTACAATGCTGCGTACAAACTCGCCCCGGTAGTCGAAGGAGCGGATGTCAAAAAAACGAAACTCCTTGCCGGCCGGGAAAACGACCACATCCTGATAATCGAACACCAGGTTGTCGCCCCGGGTGATATAAGGTTTCAGGGGGCCGATGGCATTGTCCCAACGACCGTTTTGCAGTATAAATGCCTTTACATCATTTTGCGGCATGGATATACGCACTTCTTTGGGGACAACGGTAAAGTCAATTTCATGGTGCGTATCTGATTTGTCTACCTGGGCGGCGCGCACAAATTCTGCGTCAATGCGCCAGAGTGGTTCTACTACCATAAAACGACGTTGCAACACGAGGCGGTTATCGTTGTCAATATCAAAAACCTTCAACAGGTAATTGCCCGAACGGGCCCAACGCATATTCTGGTTGGGCAACCCCAGCGTGTAGTGGGTATATTGGGTCAGGGTGTTGAACGAACTTTGCACGGAGAAAATACGATCTTCCGTAAATCCGTCAATGTATTCATTGTCATCCAGTTCGGAGGGCTGCCAGTCGCTGTTGCAATGCACCAGGGTGTATTCGTAATCCTTCAGCGCATCGCCCATGTGATCGAACTGGAGGATCAGGGTATTGTATCCTGTTTTTAAGTTGACGATGGGCAGGGCCAGCGGCGAGCCGGAGAGCGACAATTGCACCGAGCAAATATTCGGATCAAGTATCTGGTTGTCCGTTTGTGAAAAAAGAAGTCCGGGAAAAAAAAGAAGTACAAGAAATCGCATGGGAGCACAGGGGGAGAAAAACACAAAACGTCCTGTTCCGGGAATCAGTATAGACCTGATCTAACGAATCACCGCCATTTCAGGGTTTTTACCATCCGGTTCAGATCTTCCTGCATAAAGGCAGCTACCGGCGCCAGCGAATCGGGGCGGGCTACTGTGTTGAAATACAGCGCTCCCCGCATAAAATGCCGGGTCGAATCGGTCAGGAAAAACTGGTAAGAGGAAGCCGCCGGCCCTTCTACATTGAATACAACGCCATAAACCCGGTCGGCAGGTCGGTAAATGGTTTGCTCGTCAATAAACGTAGCTTTTACTGTGTGTTTGTTGGTCATCGCAAAAGCATCGGATACAAATTTGTCGAACTCCGCCTGCGAATGAATGGGATAATAGCTGCAGTGAATCTTGGCGTTCAGTTCCGGTACTACGATATTGAACCAGCATTCGTCTTTCGGTTTTTCTTCAAAAAAAGACGTATCCTGTTCAATTTTAGCATAAACCGGCTGATCGAATGTGAAATTGCAATACCCCTCTTCAAACGGCTTGTACGCTTTTTCGGGATAGACTACCCGCGGATAAGCCCGGGGTTTGGGCACCGGTGTGTATTCCTCACAGCCGGACCAAAACAGCCCTGTAAACAATAAAAAAAGTGCAATCGGGTAGGCGCCGATCGATTTTCGGGCGCCGGGCAGTGTCAAAATACCGGTCATCATAGCCGCGAAGATACGTTCCTGTTGTCGCCCGGGCAGCTCCTATTTCATATTCCACACCTTCACCCGCTGTTCGTAACGGTTGCGATTGATGGGCCAGGCATCTATATCCAGCGAAGCTTCGAGTTCTTCACCTAAGCCTTTCAGCAGTTGGGGGAAAAAATCAATACCGGTCTGTTTTTCCACCTGGTCAATTGAGCAGGCATAGTCCATGACCCAGCGATCGCTGAGCTGGTTGGGCATAATAAAAGCAATGGCGCGCTGCTGGTCGGGCGCCAGGAGTACCTTGTAATAGGCGGCGGGTACTGTCACTTTGCTAAATCCGATTTGTCCCTTCCCCTGCTCCGTCAGCACCGGCCCGGTCACCACATACAATTTTTTGAAGCGCCGCGCCCAGTCGCGGGTGAGTTCTTCCAGTTCGCGCCAGATTCCGCCATTGAAGGCCGCAATCTGCGGACTCATATTGCTCATAAAGAAAGTTTCGTCGATGGCGGTGGCATTGAAAGCCATATCGGCGGCCGGACAAAGGTGGCCCTTGTCGTAACCGCTGCCGCTGTAATCGCGCGGGGTGGCGCTTTCGGTGCGTACCATCGGATCGGGGCGAAAGGAGTTGGGGCGTTCGGCCCAGTTTTCATTCAGGCGTTCGCGGGTAAGTTCGTAAGCGACCCATTCGGCCTGTTCATGGTCTTCGGCATAGCCGAGCGCATACCAGGTATGGCGCACCACTTCGCCGGAAGCGGCAGGTAAAATCGCATCGGGTACCTGGCTCTCGGCAGGCGTTTGTGCGCCGGGCCTTTCTTCTTTGGGGATTTCAATGGGCGGTCTTTCATCCGTGGGTTCGGAGTTCCTTTTACCGCCAAACTGGTTGAACAACCAAAAGGCCAAACCGGCTAAAACGGCGAAAATGCCTGTTTTAAAAAGGAAACCACCGGATTCGGAAGAAGATTTGCGTCGGGCCATGTCGGAATTTGTTTGGGCGAAGGTATTGTTTTCAAATATTTTTACTACAAAAAGTTTTATTTTTAATCTCGCCGTTTAATAACCGGCTATTCCAAAGGATGCACAATTTCAAACAGCCTCGATGAGGTCGGTTCCAAAAAAGGGGGCCTTTGAAACTTTGCCCTCGACCACCACCGGCGTGCTTACAACATGCAATGTGCAATTGAAAAATAAATGCCGGTAATCATGTGAAAATCACGACTTTTCACCCGTCAAAATCACAGCATGGATTTTCAATCATGACGATTCAATCTGCCCAGCAAACCGTAGACCAGTGGATAAGAACCATAGGGGTCCGGTATTACTCCGAACTAACCAATACCGCCCTGCTCATGGAAGAAGTGGGTGAAGTAGCGCGCCTTATGGCCCGTGTTTACGGCGATCAGTCGTTTAAAAACCCGGCTGACGCCCAACTGGCTCCGGCCCAATTAGCCGATGAACTGGCGGATGTGTTGTTTTTGGTGCTTTGCCTGGCCAATCAGACCGGCATTGATCTCGAAGCCGCGCTACAAAAAAACCTCGACAAAAAAACAAAACGCGATGCAGCACGCCATGCTGCCAACGAAAAATTGCGTTGAAGAAACCTGGCGTATGACTTAAACAAAACGCCCCGACCGCTGTTTTTGGGGCATAAATACTTGATATAAATGCCTACCTGGTTGATCTACACCCTGATTACGCTGGCCGCCTATGTCGGCATGGAATTCATGGCCTGGTTTACGCACAAATACGTGATGCACGGCTTTTTGTGGAACTGGCATGCCGACCATCACCAGCCCAAGCATGAAAAAGAAGGTTTTTTTGAAAAAAACGACCGCTTTTTTCTTGTTTTTGCCATCCCCAGCATGATTTGCTACATGATTGGCGGTTTGACCGTTCATTTCTGGGTGCTGTTTATCGGCGTTGGTATTTCGCTGTATGGCCTTACCTATTTTCTTATTCACGATGTGTACATCCATCGTCGTTTTAGCTGGTTCAAACAATTGGACAGCCGTTACAGCCGCGCCATTTTACGCGCACATGGCACTCATCACGCCAAACGCACCAAGGAAGATGGCGAATCATTTGGTCTGCTCGTCGTAGCGCCCAAATTTTTCAAACCGCGCCCCAAACGTGAAGATGATCAACTGATTCGGAACAACGAAGCATAAGAACCCGGCGTTCAATTCTCTAAACCTGTATTGCCGGCGTACTTGAATTAAAATCGTTCGAGCAACCATTCGCGTTCGGTGAGCGGACTGGCGGCCATGATTTGTTGCCTTAAACGCTCCAGTTCAGGTGGGGTGTAGTGGCGTTTTCCACTTTTCCATCCCATCAATTTGCCCGAGAACTGAATAATATTCCGGTAGTTGGGCGCATGGTACGCCAGCATTTTTTTGCGCCCCACAAATCGTTCAAAAGCAATCAGGAATCCTTCCAGCAACCGCCACTCGCCTTTTTCGAAATACAGTTTCAGCAAAAGAACACGGGCATCGAGTTCCAGAAAAACGTCGTCGAACGTGAGGTCGTGCAGCAAAACCTGCACCTGATCGTAGTCTTGCTGCTGATAACACAATTTAGCACGGCAAAACCGCTCGTAATGCGTTCTGAAAGCGGGCGCCAGCAGCGGGGAATATTTTTCAAGAAATATTTCCACCCAGTCGTCTTCGCCTAATTTCAGGGCAGCTGAAACAATATTTTTATACGAAAACCGACTCAAAAAACCGTTTTCCAAAAACGCTTCGTGCGCCAGTCCAAGCCGGTACAATTCAAATACTTCACGCATGAACCCGGGCGCATCCATGTGCAAACGACGGATACAATAGTTGATTCCAAGCAGCAAAACGTCTCGAAAATCGGTGGAACCTAACTGCATGGCCACCTCCGGCAACAGGGTTTTGTATGCAAAAAAATGTTCGTCGGCTGCCGTCAGACTCAGGCAGCAATAACTGTGGTAATACAGCCGGATCAAACCCACTTCGTCGTAACGCCCCGCTGCGCAATCGGCCAGTACACTGTCGAGATAAGGCAAATGATAGTCGGCGCGATAAATGCCGGCATGACTGGCTGCCGAACAGGCGTTGCGCAGCAATTCCACGACAAAAAAATAGGCCAGTTCGTTGGCCATTTCCTGCAAATTCAGCGCAGAATCGCGGGCTGGTTGTTGCGCCAGCTGCTCTTCCTGCAAACGATACCGATTGAGAAAATAGCGTGCATCGCGCAAGGGTTGTTCCTGTAATAATTGTGCTGCTTTTTTCAAATATGCTCCTGCATCGGAAGGCAATTGCCGCTTTCGATAGGTTTTTGCCAATGAAATCCACTGTTCAAAAGGGGTTTCTCCCCAGGTTTCATAAGCCAGAAAAGCCTCTAAAACACCTAAAAATTCCGACAACAAATGCCGCATTTTTATATCATCGTAAGCGCCTTTTCCAAACAGTGCCGTATAAACGCGCTCGCGTTTTACAGTGAGCGGCGTGATCTCTGTTCTGGTTTCAAGAAAAGTATAAAACGCTGAAATTCTTGAATTTGAATTATGAGAAGGCGAGTTTACCCACTTTTTTAACCGCCTTTTTTCAGCAGGCGAAAGAGTGGTGAAAAGGGAGATCAATTTGCTTTGAAACATTCGCAAAGATGAAAAAACCGCCTGTTTTTTTCCGACAAAATAACATAAATGTTGTTGCTCCCTTTTGATGGAGCAGGCAGGCAGCGCCGGTACTTTTGCAGCATCTTGATTATCCCATGAAAAGGCTCATCCCGTGCTTCCTTGTTTGCTTATTCGTAGCCACTTTCGCCTCGGCGCAGGGTTGGCGACAAACCTTTGACGGCTTGCTCAACCCGGCGGCTGTTTGCCCCACGCCTGATGGCGGCACAGCCCTGCTGGCCAATTCCGTTCCCGGCGGACCAATGGGGCGGCAAATTGTGTTGAGTAAAACCGATCAGGACGGCCGTATCCAGTGGCAGCAATCTTTTGGCGCAGCCGGCGACGATGAAGGCCGTTCCATGGTTCTGACCGGGGATGGCCGCATCGCCGTGGCCGGAAAACGCGCAGATCTGGCCAATAGCGGCGACGCCTTTCTGGCAGTGTTTGATCTTTCCGGACAAAAAATCTGGGAACGCGTTTACAATTTCGGCGTACTCGACGATGCCAAATGTGTTCGTCAAATGCCCGATGGCGGTTTTGTGCTGGCCATCGAAGCCGACAACCAGTTGCGGGTGCTGCGCACCGATGAAAACGGCGAAGAAATATGGGCAAAAAACTACCCCCAAACCAATGGGCTTTTTGTCAAACACCTCGAAATACGCGCCGACGAAGGCTGGGTACTGACGCTGCTGCGCAACAGTCTGCCTATTGGCGTTCCCGCCGCCGTCGTCCTGCAAATCGGTCCGACGGGTGAGCTGGAATTTGAAAACACCTTGCCACACTTCTCCAATTATGTAACGACCGATCAGGTGCGATGCAAGCCCGCCAACAACGGCCGGTTCTGGCTCATGCACCGCGATTCAGTATACCTGCTGAACGCCGACACCCTGGTACTGAATCGCCAGCGGATTTCGACCGCCAACGATCTGTACCTCACCGATCTGGTTGCCACCGCCGATGGCGGGTTCGTGGCACTGGGTACCCAATATACCTTTGGCGGCAATCCTTTCAGCCGGATGTATCTGGCCCGTTTTGGCGCCGACGGCGTTGAAAAATGGACCCGTTTTTTCGATGCGCCCAGCATCCTGCACTCCACCTGGGCAGCGGTGCAAATGCCGGACGACGGGTTTCTTTTGAGTGGAAATTATGCCCGAAACGGCCAATATTTTAGTTATCTCTTGCGTACCGATTCGTCGGGACAAGCCTTTACCAACCGGCTGGCCGGAAAGGTTTTCTGGGACAAAAACGAAGATTGCGACGGTGGCGACACCGAGCCGAATTTAAAAGGGTGGCTGCTTCGGATAACACGCCCCAACGGCGATTTGCACTACGTCGCAACGAATCAGGACGGACGGTATGCCGTAGACGCCGGGTCGGGTGAACATCTTGTTACGGTGTTGATGCCCAATGGCCTATGGAGCGCTGTTTGCGCGCAGGATGAGACGGTCTATTTTGATGCGTCATTTGAAACGGACACCCTTGATTTCCCCTTAAAAAGCACCGCCTCCTGTCCGCTGCCGCGCGTGGATGCCGGGGTGGATTACTGGCTGCATTGTACAGATAACCAATTTGTTGTCCGGTATGCGAATGCCGGTACGGCCCCTGCGACCGATGCAGCGGTGACGCTGACACTCGACACGCTGCTGACGCTGAACGACGCCTCGATTCCTGCTATCCAGACGGGTTTACATACCTGGCGTTTTGAACTGGGTGATTTGCCTCCCCTGTTTGACAGCAGTTTTCAGGTGGTCATCCGAACCGACTGCGACGCGACAGCACTGGATCGTACCCTGTGCATCCTGGCAAACATCGAACCCGACGAACCGTGTCTGGCGCCGCTCGATGGGCCATTGTTGCTGGCAGAGGGGCGCTGCGAAGGCGACAGTGTGCGATTTTATCTGTATAACATCGGATTGCCGATGACTGAATCGCAGCCGTATATCGTGGTGGAAGACAATATTATGTTTCTGCAAAACCAGGAACTTCAATTGCCGGCCGGCGGGGAAAAAGTCTTGAGCTTCCCGGCCAATGGATCCACCTGGCGGGTAGAGGTCTTGCAACACCCCGACACGGAAGACTGGCAAAGCGATGCGCGGGTGGCGGCAGTGGTGGAAGGTTGCAGTGCCGGTGGCGGATTTTCTACAGGATTTGTGCAACAATTCAGTTTGTACGACGGCGGTTATTTTACTGAAAACGAATGCCGTACCGTTGTTTCGAATGTACAGGGGTTGGAAAAAGCAGCCTATCCGCAAGGCTGGAATGCCGAACACCTGATCGCGCCGAATACCGATCTGGAATATGCCCTGCATTTTCAGAACAGGACGGGGGATACGATCCACACCTTGAGTTTCCGGGATACGCTGGATCATTTTACACTCAATCCGGCAACGATTTTGCCCGGTCCGGCCAGTTTACCCTATCAATTTGAGCTGAGTGGCGCCGGTGTGGCCAGTTTCCGCTTTATGGGCGCCTTGCCCGATTCGGGCAGGGTGTGGGTGAAATTCCGGATCGCGCAACAAACGGATTTGCCCTACGGGACGCTCATTTACAACAAAGCCTGGGCGTATCCGGATTTCTCTGCGCCCCTCGTCACCAATGAAACATTTCACACCGTAGGCGCGCCCCTGCTTTCTGTTACCAATACGGGAAAAACAGGCGAAAGCGCTGCTTTCCGTGTCTGGCCGGTTCCGAGTGCCGAAGGTTTGCACCTTGAAATGCAGGAGCAGGGAACCTATCGTTGCCGGATAGCCGATCTCGCCGGGCGACTGCTGCTGGAGCAAACGTTCAGCGGGAAATACTTTTATGTTGAAAAAGGCCGCTTGCCACCGGGGGGCTGTTTCATCAGCCTCTTTTCCGGACAGCGTTTGATCGGACAGACTGTTGCGCTGATTTTTTGAAAAATGGCAACCATGCTACGCACAAATCACAATGTTCAAAATTAATAGTATGAAATCATTCATCCACACAACGGCTTTTGCCGCCTTCGCCCTTTTCACGGGGTTTTTCCTGCAAATTACCCCGATGAAAGCCCAGGGTTGCACCCTCGTCTGTAATGACGACCTGGTAGTGGCCGTACCTGCCAACGGCACATTTACCCTTTTGCCACAGGATTTGGCGGACACCGACTTGTCGGTGATTTGTCCGAACGGCAATTTTCAAACCCAGGCAGAGATCAATTCCATCTGGACGCCTGCTTCCGGTTATATGATTTTTGACGAAAGTCATATCGGCCAAACCGTGAATTGCAGGCTACGCGATCTGAACAGCGGAAACACCTGTTGGGGGTCGGTACAGGTCGTCGAACTCGACACCATTCATTTTCAATTGTGCGCCAAATTTTGGAAAAACAACCGACCCATAAAAGGCGCCCGGCTGGAGTTCCAACCCCACAATTCTTCCTTCCCTTATGCGCCGATGGTGTTTGAACTCGACACCAGCGAGCATTGTGTAAACCTGTCCATTGTCCCTGCCGATTATCTGCCGGGTACCACGTTTACCTACTCTGCCGGCCTGCCCGATACGGGACAGTTGAATGGCATCAATATGCTGGATTTATGCAAAAAGGCCAAGCATATACTCGGCGTTGAACCATTAGAATCGCCGTATGCCATGATCGCTGCAGATGTCAATCGTTCGGGTTCAATCACCACGTTTGATCTCGTAGAATCAAAAAAACTGATCCTGGGTATTTACACACAATTCCCGAACAACACGGTCTGGCGTTTTTTCCCGGATTATATCCAGTTTCCCAATCCGAGCAATCCTTTTATGACCTGTATCACTTGTCCGACCAGCCTGACCATATCGGAGCTGGCTTTGTTGAACGGCGGAGCAGCCAACGTCATTGGAACAAAAGTCGGTGATGTGAACGGTGATACCCGTTTGCCCGGAGAAGCTTACATCGGCCCGACGCCGCTGGATTCCGCCAAAGTACTTCTACCACAGGGACAAATAAATGCCGGCGCCACAGTGACTGTTTCGGTTAAAATGAATGAAAATATTTCGTTTGGGAATATCAGCCTTGCATTTGGTTACGATCCGGCGATATTGAAATACGACTCTATTTCCAGTGAAGCGCTGATGATAAATCCCGTTTCAATGGCGGTGTTTCCCGATCGGCTTCACTTTATGTATAACAGCAATTCTCAGGATATATTCATACCGGCCGGCATTCCCATGTATTATATGCACTTTACCGTGCTGCAAACTGCCCAGATGGAAGACGCGCTGGAGTTAATCACGAACGGCGATTACATCAGTTATGCCCTTGGGAGTGATTGCAGTTCGTATGTCGAAACCGGCAGTGAATACGCCGGATTTGTATCGGCGAATACGCCTGTGTCGGCTGCGGCCCGGGTGCAGGCGCCATCGCCCAATCCGTTTGTAGATCAGACCTTTCTGGAAATAACGCTGGAACAAACGGAGCAGGCGCAAATAGAGATCATGGATCCGACGGGCCGAATGTTGGAAACGGCGACCCGGCAACTGCCGGCAGGAACAACCCGCTGGGAATTGCCCGTGCAAACACTCCCGGCAGGCAGCATCGGTTTCTGGCGATTGCGTATCGGCGACCGGATAACCGCCGGGAAAATAGTGCGGCAGTGAAATTAACTCAAACAACTTCTAAGCGATTTGGGGAGTTGAGAAGGTGAGCATCGGGACAATCAGGAGACAACAGCCTCCACCCTCTCAACTCCCTAAGCTTCATCCATTTCCAGCAAAAACCTTCGCACCATATTCAAGGCATACACGCCGGTGAGTTGAATGTTTTTCAGCCGGTCGCGGGCAAATTGATGTCGGGCTGCCAGGGTGCGCTTGCCATCGCTGACGGCCATCCAGACCGTACCCACCGGTTTGTCGGGCGTGCCGCCGCCCGGTCCGGCAATACCGGAAATAGACAAGGCCACATCCACCCCCAGGGTCTGAATAGCGCCTTCTGCCATTTCGCGCACGGTTTCGGCGCTTACTGCCCCGTAAGTTTCGAGCGTTGCTGTTTTAACGCCCAACAACTTGCTTTTCATTTCGTAGGAATAACTCACCACCGAACCCGGAAAATAATCGGAAGAGCCGGGCACCGAGGTGATGAGATGCGCTACATAGCCGCCGGTACAACTTTCAGCTGTACCGAACTGACGGCCCTGGCTGCGCAGCAAATTGCCCACCACGTCCTGCAAACTTTCCTCCCCTTCGCCAAATACCAGATCGGGAATGAGTGCGCGGAGTTCGTCTTTTTTGGCGTCCAGTTCGGCATTAAGCGTGTTTTCGGCGTCGGGCGTGACTTCACCCGGCCAGATGCCGGTGAGGCGCAGGCGCACTTGTCCGAGCGTAGGCAAATAGGCAAGTTTGATATGCGCGGGCAAGGCGTCTTCAAACGTTTCGATGCGCTGGGCGATCACACTTTCGCCTTCGCAGGCGGTTTGAAGGGTGCGGTGTGCAATGGGACGGCTTACAAAACGCGCTTTCAAGCGAGGCAACACCTCGTTCGTCATCAGGTATTCCATTTCAAAAGGAACCCCGGGCAGCGAGATAAACACCTTGTCGTCGCGTTCGAACCACATGCCCGAAGCCGTGCCGACCAGATTGGGCAAAATAGTGGCCTTTTCAGGCAACATGGACTGGTTTCGGGCCGATGCTTCGGGGAATACGCGTTTTATTTTTCGAAAATAAGCCGCCATGCGGTCGTACACTTCCTGATGGAAAACCATCCCGCTGTCGAACATCCCGGCCAGGGTGTTTTTGGTAATATCATCCTTGGTCGGCCCCAGTCCGCCGGTCATGATGACGATTTGCGCCCGGGTGGCGGCATGTTCGATGCCCTCTATGATAGCAAGACGGGAGTCGCTCACGCTGCTTTTTCCGGTCACGGCAATCCCGTTGAGGTTGAGTTGCCGGCTCATCCAGGCCGAGTTGGTGTCAACGATCTGACCGATCAGGATTTCATCTCCGATCGTAAGTAAATGTGCGGTCATGGTTTTGCAAAATGGCGGTAGAACAACAATGGCCGCCGGAGGTTTCACGAAAGAGTTACTCCTTGCATTTTATCCCTTCATCGCCGCCTTGTACACGGCTTTCGCCACTGCTTTTGCCACTTTTTTGTCGAGTGAATCGGGTATGATGTGCATCCGATCCGGATTTTTCAGGCATTTGGCAATGGCGAATGCGGCAGCCAGGATCATTTCGCGGGTAATTCGAGGCGCGCGGGCGTCGAGGGCTCCGCGGAAGATACCGGGAAAACCGAGCACGTTGTTGACCTGATTGGGCAAATCGCTGCGCCCGGTGCCGACGATGGCAGCGCCGCCCTTGTAAGCTTCGTCGGGCATAATTTCAGGCGTCGGGTTGGCCATGGCAAGTACGATCGGATCTTTGGCCATGGTACGGATATGTTCGGCCGTGAGCAGGCGGCATTCGCTGACGCCGATGAACACATCGCAGCCCGGCAGCACCTCATGGATGGTACCGCTGAGATTTTTCGGATTGGTGTAGGAAAGCGCCTGCACCTTGTAGCGGTTGTCGTCAATATCGGTACGGCCCTTGTGGATGGCCCCTTTGCGGTCGCACAAAATGATTTCACGCACCCGTACCTTGGGGCGTTTCAGTCCGAATCCGTACAACAACTTGGCAATGGCAATTCCCGCCGAGCCCGCGCCGTTGATCACGATGCGCATGTCGTTGAGGTTTTTTCCGAGTACTTTCGAGGCGTTGAGCAGGGCGGCCAAAGTAACCACCGCCGTACCATGCTGATCGTCGTGAAATACCGGAATGCCCAAATCCTGCAGGCGTTCTTCAATTTCAAAACAACGCGGTGCAGAGATGTCTTCGAGATTGATACCGCCAAAAACCGGCGCCAGGTGGCGAATGGTCCGGATAATTTCCTCGGTGTCCTGGGTGTCCAGACAAATCGGAAAGGCATCCACGTCGCCGAATTTTTTAAACAACATAGCCTTGCCTTCCATCACCGGGATAGCCGCTTCCGGGCCGATATTCCCCAGTCCGAGCACCGCCGAGCCGTCGGAAACAACGGCTACGGTATTTGATTTGATGGTGTAACGGTAAACATCTTCCTTGTTGTCGCGGATGGCTTCGCAGGGCGCCGCCACGCCGGGTGAATAGACGGTGGACAGATCTTCCTTGGTGTTGACCGCCATTTTGGCGCGCACCGTTATTTTACCCTTGAATTTTTCATGCAGTTGGAGAGAGGCCGCGGCGTAGTCTTTTACAATGTTGCCCATGGAGATTGGAACGATTGATTCGATTGATTCGATTGATTCGATTGATTCGATTGATTCGATTGATTCGATTGATTCGATTGATTCGATTGATTCGATTGATTCGATTGATTCGATTGATTCGATTGATTCGATTGATTCGATTGATTC
>JANRLZ010000505.1:0-10026 GCA_033762055.1 Saprospiraceae bacterium | reverse complement strand
TGGCGGTCATTTTTACCCGGGAGCCATTTTTTAATTTGACCTCAAAAACCGGCTTTTTCCCGTTACAAACCCAATACGTAACCCGTCCTTTTTGGGATTCCAGGTTTTCATTTACCCCCTGCACATAAAATTCACCTACTCGGTTTTCCAATTCATCCATCCGCACACGGCGACCCGAAATCGCGTCAAAAACCAGGGTGTCTCCTGTGACACAGATCCCGAAAGTATCTTTCAAATATTCCTCCATATCGGGCAGGTCGTAGGTTACGGCCTGCCGCCCGTGTTTGCGGGCGATGAAGTCGGGGATATATTCCAGCGGCCCCGGGCGGTACAGGGCGTTCATCGCAATCAGGTCGTCGAACTTGTCGGGCTTGAGGTCGCGCAGGTATTTCTGCATCCCGGCGCTTTCAAACTGGAAGGTGCCGTTGGTTTCGCCGCGCTGATAGAGTTCGTAGGTTTTTTTATCGTCGAGCGGAATCTCGTCAATATTGATTTTTACCCCGTGGTTTTGCTCGATCAAAACCAGTGCATCGCGAATGATGGTCAGGGTTTTCAGTCCCAGAAAGTCCATCTTGATCACGCCGGCATCCTCGATAATGGAGCCTTCGTATTGGGTAATCAGCAAGTCGGTTTCCTTCGAGGTGGCGACCGGGATAATCTCCGTCAGGTCTTTAGGGGCGATAATGATTCCGGCGGCATGAATGCCGGTGCCGCGCACAGAGCCTTCGAGTACCATCGCTTCTTTCAGTACGGCGCCTTCCGGGGTATCCTCGGCGGCAAGGAATTCGCGGAGGCGTTTGCAGTTTTCGATGTCTTCGGTGACGAGGTTTTCTTTTTCCGCCAACGATCCTTCTCCGTTAAGCGGGGCGGTCAGGACACGTTTGAGCGATATGCCGGGTTTTTCAGGCACCAGTTTGGCCAGGGCATTGGCCTGGTCGAGCGGCAAATCAAGCACCCGGGCCACATCCTTGATAGACATCTTGGCGGCCATGGTACCATAGGTGACGATTTGCGCCACCTGTTGTTTGCCGTATTTTTCCACCACATAATCAATTACCCGTTGTCGGCCTTCGTCGTCGAAGTCGGTATCAATGTCGGGCATGGATTTGCGGTCGGGGTTGAGGAAGCGTTCGAACAGCAACTGGTATTTGATGGGGTCAATATTGGTGATACCAATGCAATAAGCCACCGCGCTGCCCGCCGCCGATCCGCGGCCGGGACCGATAAATACCCCGATGTCTTTGCCGTGGTTGATAAAATCGGCCACAATGAGGAAGTAGCCGGCAAAGCCCATCGTCAGGATGGTGTGTAATTCAAAATTGAGACGTTCTTCGATTTCCGGGGTAATTTCCTTGTACCGTTGCCGGGCGCCTTCGTAGGTGAGGTGGCGGAGGTATTCGTCTTGCGTTTGAAATTCCTTAGGCACAACAAAGTGTGGCAGCAGGATGTCTTTTTTCAGTTTCAAATGCTCGCACTTGTCCACAATTTCGAGCGTATTATCCAGCGCGAACGGTACATCTTTGAAAAGCGCGCCCATTTCAGCCTGTGTTTTGAAATAAAACTGGTCGTTCCAGAATGCGAAACGACCGCCTTTCATCACGGCGCCTTCTTCTACAAATTCGCGAATGGCGGGCGTGGCCTGTTTTTCGCCGGTATTGACACACAGCAAAATATCGTGGGCGTTGAAATCTTTCTGATCCACATAGTGCGAATCGTTGGTGCAGATGACTTTCACCTTGTATTCCTGCGCCCAGCGCAACAAGACTTCGTTCACCTGATCCTGTTCCGGCATCTGGTGCCGCTGAATTTCAATATAATAGTCTTCGCCAAACAAATCCAGCCACCATTCAAATTCCTTGCGCGCGGCTGCTTCACCCTGTTTCAAGATAGCCTGCGGCACCATGGCGCCGATGCAACAGGTAGTAGCAATCAAACCTTCGTGGTATTGAAGCACCAGTTCCTTGTCAATACGCGGGTATTTGCCGTATAAGCCCTCGATATACCCCAGCGAACAAAGTTTGACCAGGTTTTTATAACCTTCCGGATTTTTGGCGAGGAACAACTGGTGGTAGCGTTTGTCCTTTTTTTCCTTAGTAAATGTGTGCTGATGCCGGTCTTCGACCACGTAAAATTCGCAACCTACAATCGGCTTGACGCCTTCGTGTTTGGCGGCCTCCGCCACAAATTGAAACACCCCGAACATGTTGCCGTGATCGGTAATGGCCAGGCCTTTCATCCCGTCGGCAGCGGCTTTTTTAAACAGACCTGGAATGCTGGCGGCGCCGTCGAGCAGGGAAAACTGGGTGTGGCAGTGGAGATGGGCAAAATTGGGCATGGCAAGGCGCCGGAAAAAGTCCGGCGGGCAAATTTAAAACAATCCGTTGCAATTTCGTTGCGCTGTGGAAAACTTGTTTCGACCGATGTAAACCCATGCTGTATCTGCGGCAAAGTGTGTTCCTTTGTGCAAAATTTTTTGGTTTATGCGCTATGCTTTCGGCCTTTTTTGCGCCCTTTTCATTTTTTCATTTTGTAAAAACGACGCCCCTTCGGGCAAAAAAAACGCTGCGGCGCCCCGCGACGGCCATGCACGCATGGTGGCGATTCTCGACAGTATTGCCGACTATGCCAACCCCGATCAATGCTATAACCTCAACAACCAGAAAGCCGCCCTGCTGAAACAGCAAATGGACAATGCCAATGCCCAAAACAAACTCAACTGGCAAGTACGCTATGCCGACCAACTGCTAAAAGCGGGCAAAAACGAAGCGGCGATCATGGAATTTCAAGACCTGATCACGCAGCTGAACGACCAGCTGAACGAACAAACCAAACCGGTGTACGAATTACTCGGCCTGGCCTATTTGCGCATCGGCGAACAACAAAACTGCATCAACACCCATACCCCCGAATCCTGTATCCTGCCTATTCAGGGCGAAGGCGTTTATAAAATGACCAGCGGGCCGGAGAGCGCCATCAAAGTCTTTGAACGAATCCTGAAAGATTATCCGGATGACTTACAGGTACGCTGGCTGCTCAACCTGTCTTACATGACCCTGGGGAAATGGCCCGGGGAGGTGCCCAAACAATACCTGATCCCGGAAAGTGTGTTCAAATCAAAAGGAAACATCCGATTCCGCGACGTAGCCATTCCCACCGGCCTCGATGTACGGGGCATTTCGGGCGGGGTTTGCCTGGAAGACTTCGACAACGACGGGAATGTCGACCTTTTCGTTACCTCGTACGGATTGCGCGATCAGTGCCGCTTTTTTAAAAACAATGGCGACGGCAGCTTCACCGAACGCACCAAAGAAGCCAACCTGACCGGTATTGTGAGCGGACTAAATACCATTCACGCCGATTACGACAACGATGGCGACCGCGATATCCTCATTCTGCGGGGCGCCTGGCTGGTGGGCGGCACTCACCCCAATTCGCTGCTGCGCAACAACGGCGACGGCACCTTTACCGATGTAACAATCGAAGCCGGATTGCTTTCGTTTTACCCCACACAAGCCGCCGACTGGGCCGATTTCGACGGCGACGGCTGGCTGGATTTGTATATCGCCAACGAAACCCAGAATGCCAAAAACCCGCACCCCTGCGAATTTTACCGCAACAACGGCAATGGCACGTTTACCAATATCGCCCCGCAATTGAAAATGGATTTTACCGGCTTTTTCAAAGCCGCCACCTGGGGCGATATCAACAACGACCAGCGCCCCGACCTGTATATCAGCAATTTATACGGCGATAACAAACTGCTAGTCAACCGCGGCGGAAGCTCGCCGGCCGACTGGGTTTTTGAAGACATTGCCAAAAAAGCCGGAACGGTGGGCTCTTCCCACACTTTTCCTTCCTTCTTCTTCGACTACAACAACGACGGACTCGATGATATTTTCTGCTCTGATTTTTCAATTGACAACAACGACCAGGGGCCCCGCCCGTATTTGACGGAATTGCTGGCCAAGCCGCTTCCCGGCAACTGGATGTGCCTCTATCAAAACAAAGGCAACGAAACCTTTGCCAATATGAACAAACAGGCCGGGCTAAACTCCATTACTTACGGCATGGGCAACAGTTTCGGCGACCTCGACAACGACGGATGGCCCGATATTTACCTGGGTACCGGTAAACCCGATCTGACATCGCTGATTCCCAACCGGATGTTTCACAATGTGAACGGACAGCGTTTTGAAGACATTTCGATGAACGGATTCGGGCAAATCCAGAAAGGCCACGGCGTCGCCTTTGGCGATATTGACAACGATGGCGATCAGGACATCTATGTAGTGGTGGGCGGCGCCTATGAAGGCGATTTGTCGAACAATATCCTCCTCGAAAATCCGGGCAACGACAATCACTGGATCACGATTTTTTGTGAAGGGAAAACCTGCAACCGCGACGCGGTAGGGGCAAAAATCAAAGTGACGACCCTGCAAAAAAACGGGAGCAAACACAGCGTCTGGACCACTGTCGGCACCGGCGGCAGTTTTGGATCGGGTACCTACCGACAGGAACTGGGGTTGGGACAGGCGACAAAGATTGAATCCATAGAAGTGACCTGGCCCAAACCAGGCTTGCCGAAATCGGTGTTTACCGATGTTCCCCTGGATGCATTTGTAAAATTGACCGAAGGCGCAACAGCCGCCGAAATCATGCGCATTAACAAAGCTAAATTAAAAAACTGACCCTTGCGTACCGTTATACAACGTGTTTCAACAGCATCCGTCGTGATCGAAGGCATCGAAAAAGCGCGCATCGGTGCAGGCTTGCTCATTTTGCTGGGGGTAGAACACGAGGATACGGAAGAAGACGTGTTGTGGCTTTGTAAAAAAATTGCCGCCCTGCGTATTTTTTCCGACCAGGCAGGTTTGATGAATTTGTCGGTACAGGATATGCAGGGCGAAATGATCGTCGTAAGCCAGTTTACCCTGTTTGGCAGTACCAAAAAAGGCAACCGCCCCTCGTTCATCCGCTCGGCACGGCCGGAAACGGCCATTCCTTTGTATGAAAAATTTGTCGAAACGCTCCGACAGGAATCCGGAAGACCGGTGCTGACCGGCGAGTTTGGCGCCGACATGAAAGTGTCATTGCTCAACGACGGCCCGGTAACGATTCTGATGGATTCAAAAAATAAAGAATAACGCCTGCTAACGGCTTTCTCAATAAACATGACCAACAAAGCATTCCTGCTCATCCTCGACGGCTGGGGCCTCGGCCAAAAACCCGAAGCCGATGCCATATTTCAGGCAAACACCCCTTTTTTCGACCACCTTTGGGCCCAACATCCGCATAGCACACTCGTAACCCACGGTGAAGACGTGGGGCTGCCCGACGGGCAGATGGGCAATTCGGAGGTCGGCCATCTCAACATCGGGGCAGGACGTATCGTATGGCAGGAACTGGCGCGCATCAACAAGGCGGTGCGCGAACGCGAATTACACGCCAACCCGACCCTGCTCGCCGCCCTCGACCATGCCAAAACCCGGGGCGTCGCCGTACATTTTATGGGCTTGGTGAGCGATGGCGGTGTCCATTCACATATTGACCACCTGAAGGCACTTTGCGACATCGCTGTAGAGCGTGGCTGCCCGAAAACAATCGTGCACGCCTTCACCGACGGGCGCGACTGCGACCCAAAAAGCGGCGCCGGCTTTGTTGAATCCCTGCTTCAACATATTGAAAACAAGCCGGTTACGCTGGCGACCGTGATCGGGCGTTATTACGCGATGGATCGCGACAAACGCTGGGAGCGCGTGAAATTAGCCTACGACCTGTTGGTGAACGGAAGCGGAGAAGCGGTGTCCGATTTTCCGGGCGCCATCAGAAAATCATATGCCGATGGCGTGACGGACGAGTTCCTGAAACCTATGAAACTCGCCGGCATATCGGGGCAAATAATGCCCGAAGATGTAGTTGTCTGTTTTAATTTCCGTACCGACCGCTGCCGGGAAATCACACAGGCTTTAACCCAGCAGAACATGCCGGAACACGACATGCAAACCCTGCCCCTGCATTATGTCACGATGACCCGCTACGACGATACCTATCGCAACGTACAGGTTATGTTTGAAAAAGACGATGTCGGCATGACCATGGGCGAAGTACTCGAACGCGCCGGCAAAACCCAGCTGCGCATCGCGGAAACCGAAAAATACCCGCACGTCACTTTCTTTTTCTCCGGCGGACGGGAGGCGCCCTTCGCCGGCGAACGGCGCATTATGTGTCCTTCGCCCAAAGTGGCTACCTATGATTTGCAACCCGAAATGAGCGCATACGATATTCGCGATGCGATTATGAAGGATATTCGGGAAAATACGCCCGATTTCATTTGCCTCAATTTTGCAAATACCGACATGGTGGGGCACACCGGCGTATTCAGCGCCGCGATGAAAGCCGCCGAAACGGTGGACGCCTGCCTGAGCCAAATCGTACCGCTTGCCCTGGAAAAAGGCTACAACTGCCTGCTCATTGCCGACCACGGTAATTCCGACTACATGATCAACGACGACGGCACCCCCAACACGGCACATACCAAAAATCCGGTGCCTTGTTTGCTGGTGCGTCCGCATACAAACGGCAACGAACGCCTGGCCAACGGGCGCCTGGCCGATGTTGCGCCTACCTTGCTGGCCCTAATGGGAATTGAAAAACCCCGGGAGATGACCGGACAAAATTTATTGACCTGAACAGGTTGCAAGGGCTGGATAATTTTTCAGACATTGCACGCCGGCTGAAATGATTATCCGACATTATGGCAGAAAAAAGACTCTTCGATTACCTCTACGATCAATTTGAAAAATACCCGCTTGAAAAGGCATTTGGCCGGAAAGTGAACGGCCGCTGGGTTTATTATTCCACCGCCCAAATTGTAGAATTAGCCAACCGCCTGAGCCTGGGTTTGTTGCAACTTGGCCTGAAACCCGGCGACAAAGTGGCGACCGTGGTGTACCAAACCATACCCGAATGGGTGGCCCTGGATTTTGCCATGCTGCAAATCGGCGTCATCAACGTGCCGATGTACCCGACCATCAGCGCCCGCGAATACGCCTACATTTTAAATGAGTCGGAAGCGCAATATTGCATCGTAGGAGAAGGCGATTTGTTGGAAAAAGTGGGCAACGCCAAAGAAAAAACGCCCACCCTGAAGGAGATTTACTCCTTTGTGTCGCAGCCCGGCGTACGCGACTGGACCGAATTGCTGGGGTCCGAAAATGCCGACTTTTCCGAAGTTAAACGAGTACGCGATACCATCCGTTCGTCCGATCTGGTTACCCTTATTTACACATCCGGTACCACCGGAAACCCCAAGGGAGTCATGTTGACCCATGAAAACATTGTGTTCAATGTAGACGCCCTTCTCAAACTTGCCCCCTTGTCGCCCGGCGACCGGGTGATCAGTTTCCTGCCCATTTGCCACGTGTACGAACGTGCAGCAGTGTATGTTTATACGGCCCTGGGCATCAGTATTTCCTTTACCGGTACCGACAACCTGGGTGGCGAAGAAGGCGATTTACGCAGCATTAGGCCGCACTTTTTTACCTGCGTGCCGCGCTTGCTGGAAAAAGTGTACGACCGCATTTACAACAAGGGACTGGAATTGCGCGGACTGAAGCGATGGCTGTTTTTCTGGGCCTTACATCTTACTGAAGATTGGGAGTTTGACAAAAAATATAGCGGCTGGAAAGCCATTCAATGGAAAATTGCCCACCGCCTTGTTTTTTCAAAGTGGCGCGAGGCTTTGGGCGGCTGTGTGAAAGGCATGACTTCAAGCGCAAGCGCCTGTCCGACCCGGATATTGCGCACCTTCAACGCAGCCGGGATTCCGGTTCGGGAAGGTTACGGACTGACCGAGGCGGCGCCGGCCCTGAGCTTTAATGCTTTTGGTCCGGGCGACGCCCTGTTGGGTACCGTGGGGCCGGCGCTTGAAGGCGTCGTTATCCGGTTTGACGAAGGCCCCGATTTTCGCCCCGGTGAAGGCGAAATTTGGGCAAAAAGCGCGGGCATTATGCTTGGTTATTACAAACAACCGGAAAAAACAGAAGAAATGATCCGCATCGTCAATGGCGAACGCTGGTTGGCCACCGGCGATGTTGGCATGATGGTGGATGGGCCGGGCGGCCGAAAGTTTTTAAAAATAACCGATCGGAAAAAAGAACTGCTCAAAACCAGCGGCGGCAAATATGTGGCGCCGACCCCCATCGAATCAACCCTGAAAGAACACCGCCTGGTAGAGCAGGCAATGGTGGTCGGCGAAAACATGAAATTCGTTTCTGCCCTGATTGTGCCTTCGGAAACCGGGTTGAAAGAATGGTGCCAGAAACACAGCATTGCCTGGACCAACTTGCAGGAAATGATTCAGCATCCGCAGGTGATGCGCCGTTATGAAATGTTGTTGGAACGCGTGAATCCGAATTTCAGCCACATCGAGCAAATTAAAAAGTTTGCATTGATCCCCGAAGTTTGGGAGCCGGTAAAATCAGATGGCTCCGAAGCAGAATTAACCCCCACCCTGAAACTAAAAAGGCGAATCATTCTTCAAAAATTCGCCCGGCAGATCGAAGCGATGTACAGCGAATAAAAAATGGTCCGAACGCGGTATCCCGGTTCGGACCATTTTTTATTCCCCGTGTTGCCGCGTTTAGGCGTCTCTGTAAATGCCTAACCTGCGCATTTTGACCAAATTATACATTTACAGGGACACCCCAGGTAACACAAAGCAACATCCCCAAAGTTGTTACGATGTATTGGTCAGGAAGTGTCTAACCAGTTACGAGTTTAGACATTAGTGTAGATACTTCTGCACGTAAAACATCTTTATCCTGTCTGAGATCGGCGCAGGTCTGTTCTATTGCAGCAATATGGTTCTTTAATTCTTCAATACGCAATTCATACATTTCTTTTTCAGAGCTTATTGCACCACTATTCAAAATATTCACTTTGCCTTCTTGTTGATTATTGTTAAAACTATTAACCGTCCTTCCATTTTCAATTCCCAGCAAATGAAGTATAGTGGTTTGCAGATGGGAAGCGATCTCGAATAGCTTCTTGATAGAAGTATCCGTTTTGCCAGATTAAATATTCCCCATTGTGTGTGGTGAAATGTTCAGGCGGTCAGCAAGGTCAGTCTGTTTGATTCCCAATCTGTCTCTTGCCTCTTTGATGTTGTGTCCCAAGATTTTGGGGCTAAAATTTGACATGATTGAAGTTTTGTCATCCATATAAATTTGTTTTGGCAAATTCATTTTTAAGCAAAGGTAAAAATTTTTCATATTAATGTCCATTTTTTTGCAGATTAGAGTTCATTCTATTGTTTGAATGGCCAAGATAAAAGACGAATTTTTGTATTGAAAAAAGAATGTTTCACCATATAATTTTTAAAATCATGAAAAAAATTACTTGCCCTTTCAAAGCATCTATTTTATGGGTCTTTTTTTTATCCTTCTTCAATAACAGTATAGCGCAAAATATAGTAAATATTAATCCGAATTTACCAGCCTCGGTAAATGGTTGTAACACAGTGCCAGGGTATAAAATGGTTTTTGGCGATGAGTTTAATATGTTTGACACAGAAACGTGGGACAAATCAAGCCCAGGTGACGATTTCTACAACTACTCAGAGCCAGACTTTTGTGAAAAAGTAAAATATACGCCAGCCAATGAAACGAATGTTTTTATTAGCGGTGCTGACGGCGGCTTGCTTAACCTCAGAGTACGAAATGGGGAAGATGAAATGGCTTGTGATTTTTCGGGTGGAGAGGTTAAGACTTTTAATAATTTGTCTGGCGGTGTGCGCCAATGGAAAATGTATCCTAATTCTTACTTAGAAGCCCGAATGAAAGTTGCCTATTGCCCTGGTACCGCATCAAGCTTTTGGTTATATGGGGCGGATTCAAGTTTCAAATGCAACAGATTTTAGAGTTTTCTCATCGGCTGATATAGGCTAAAAAAAGGAGGACAACCGGGCTACTTTTGAGTCGCTAAACTTGAAAAAATGCCACAGTTATCCTCGTCTCAAAGGTATAA
>JANRLZ010000504.1:0-14430 GCA_033762055.1 Saprospiraceae bacterium | reverse complement strand
CCAGGAAGGGGGTTACGCTGTCTTCGCCCATGTAAGGCGCGATAGTGACAGCATCGCAGCCGAGTTTTGAGAAGAACGCTTCTGCATACATACGGCTGGTATTGCCAATATCGCCGCGTTTTGCATCGGCGATGATGAGGTGTTGCCGGCCGATATACTCAATTGTTTTGGAGAAGGTTATCCAGCCTGCCGGCCCCAGCGCCTCGAAGAATGCCAGATTGGGTTTGTAAGCGACACAAAGATCGCGGGTGGCATCAATAATTTGCCGGTTGAACGCGAGTACAGGATCCGGTTCGGAGTGCAGGTGAGCGGGGATTTTACCGGGTTCGGGATCAAGACCAACACAGAGGAAGGTATTTTTTCGGAAAATTTCAGCGACAAGTCGGGAGCGGTTCATGGGGCAAAGTTATGCCAGGATTTTTGAGTTTTGCACGGTTTACAAGATGGATTGACCTTGAATCCGTCTTTCCGAAAAATATTTCTTCCGGAAAAAAGTTTGTGCAACTTGTACGAAAAAACAGCCAATTCAATCCTTCAAATATGCAACAACTGCTCGTATCATTTCTCCTTTTTCTGATGTTACAGGCGCCGGTCTCCGCCCAGGAGACATCGGCCACCGAACCTTTCACCGAAGGCAGCATCCGATATTTAATTACGCACAACTGGACCAAAAAACTCGCCGCACTTTCCTATATGAGTAAACAGCGCAAAGAACGTGCTGCATATATGTGGGGCAGCCGCGCCGAATGGAGCGAATATGCCCTGTTGCACGTCAGCCCCACCACAACCAAATACGTGGAATCCGAGGAGCGTGTTGACCCCGATGATGAAGGTTGGTCATGGCGCAAGGAGACTTTTTTTACGCAAAGAAATTTTGCACAAAATACCTTCTACGACGCCCTTACCCTGCAAGGGAAAACCTATCTGGTGCAGGACTCCCTGCAATGCCAGGAATGGAAAATTCTCAACGACCTGAAAGAGGTTGCCGGGCATTTATGTATGAATGCCGTGTGGGTAGATACCGTAAAGGAACAAAAAATTGTCGCCTGGTTTGCGCTGGACATCCCACACAGCGGCGGCCCCGAACGTTTGTGCGGATTGCCCGGATTAATTCTGGAGGCCGACTACAATGATGGCGCCATGATCGTATCGGCCAACCGGATAGAGGCCAAAAAACTGGGTGATGAATTGACTTTGCCCAAAAAAATAAAAGGGAAAAAAGTCAATCATGCTGCTTACCAGAGCGTTCTCTCCAAAGAAATCACCCGGCACAAAAAAGAAGAAGAACCTTATTTTTGGAGTATGCGCTATTGATGCAAGCGGAATCATTGCCCTTCAAACGCACTGTTTTTAGTCGGGCTTTTTACCTCCTTTCAGGAAACCTTGCACTGATTTGAGCGTGTCCCATTGATCGTTGGCGGCCAGATTGGCTTGCGAGGGCCAGGTGCCCGGGTCGTGCATAGCCAGTTGTGGACCTGCGGCGGCCAGAATTTCTTTCAGGCGGGCTACATCGGCTTCGGCCAATTGCCGGTAGGTATGAATCCCATACTGATTCAGCAACATTTGAATCTTGGGGCCGATACCTTCCACCACTGTGAGGTCGTCGCGTTCAGGGATGATGGCAGGCGCAGGCAGGGGTTCGGCGGCGGGCGATGATTTTTGGCGGGCAGGTTTTTCAGGCCGGGTTGCTTCTTCCATCGCCACGGGTTCAACCAGCATAACAGGCGGCGCGGCAATTTCCGGTGTTGTTTCGACAGGAGGAAGCGCAACAGGCTCGATGGTTTCATCGGCGGTTTTATCTTCCACGATTGTTTTGATTTCCAGCGGTATATCGTCGGCAATTGGCGTATCAGGAGTGAACGACAACCCCAGTTCGGTTTCTATCTGCCGGTTGCGGTTATGTGTTTCGGAGAGTGAGGTTTCAAGGTAAGCGGCTTTTTCACGCAGTTCGGCGTGTTCCCGATTGAGGTGTACGATTTGGGTGGCGAGTTTGTTGTTGTCGGCCTCCGCTGTGATGGCACGTGTTTTCAAGGCGTCTGTTTCCTGACGCAATGTATCAACGGTGACGTTGAGGCTCTGGTTGTCTACACGCAGGCGGCTGGCGATTTCTCTGAGTTTGCCCCATAGCACCCAACCTAACCACAGGCCCAGGAGAAATGCTCCGGAGAGCATGATGAGAATTTCGAACGTGTGGGTGGCAAACGGGTTATTTTCGAACATAACTTTTGATTTTTAACATGTAAAAGAGGGTAAAGCGAGGATTATTTGCCAACACGAATTTCGGCGCGGCGATTGAGATAGCGGCCATACGGCGTATCATTGGTGGCTACCGGTTTGCGGTCGCCGAAGGATTTGCAACGGATTTGTTTGGTTGGCACCCCTTTTTTGACCAGGATATCCCGAATGCCGTTGGCACGGCGCAGGCCAAAATTGTAGTTATCGCCAGGTTCGCCCACAAAATCGGTGTGGCCGGTGATGGTCACTTTTTCACCTGAAGCGATCAGATGACGGGCCAGAACGGCGAGATAGGCGTCAATAGCAGCATTGTCTTCCTTGCGCGACGATTTGTAGGGGAAATAAATCACCATGCGGTCTTCAATTTCTTCCATCTGCACTTCATCCATGTTGGACGGAGAGACCGGTTTGGCGCCAGGTCGGGGCGCCCCCGAAGTGCCTGTTGAGGTTGCCCCTGCGTTATTCAGCGGCTGAATATCATCTGTCGGATTCTTCGAAACCGTGTCGAGGCGTTCGTCAGGCAGGGCAACCACTTCCTCCGTATCGGAGGCCGTGTTTTCGTCGCAGGCCTGCATCAGCCCACAAACATACCATCGCCAGCAAAGGATGCTCCAGGCGGCAAAGGCGACAAATACGAGGGATTTTGAATTCATAAGGCGGATGCTTGCGTTCGTTTTCGCGGGGCAATTATCGCACACATTTTCAGGTTTTTATAAAAAAAATTAAAAAAGCCTGACTTTCGCAGCGCAAAAAAACGACACTCGTTTATTTTGCATCGGAAACTATTTGTCCACCAGCACCAAGATCGTGTCAAATATTGTAAAACTTGATAACGCCGATATTCGCCAGACAGACGGCTCGGTGATACTGCGGAATATTGATCTGCGCATTGGAGAAGGCGAATTTACCTATCTCATTGGCAAAACCGGAAGCGGAAAAAGCAGTTTGTTAAAAACCATCTACGCGGCATTGCCGCTCGAATCCGGCGTTGGTGAAGTAGCCGGTTTTGATCTCCGCAGTATTTCACGCCGCAATGTTCACGAACTTCGTCGCAAACTTGGTATTGTTTTTCAGGACTTTAACTTGCTTACCGACCGAAACGTAGCGGAGAATCTCCTGTTTGTTCTGCGTGCAACCGGCTGGGAAGACCTTGAAAAAATGCAACAAAGGGTCACCACCGTTTTGCTTGAGGTCGGCCTGACGAACAAACAAAACGCCATGCCTTATGAACTTTCCGGAGGCGAGCAGCAAAGGGTTGTCATTGCCCGCGCCCTGCTAAACAATCCGCCACTCATACTGGCCGACGAGCCTACCGGAAACCTCGACCCCGAAACCAGCGACGATGTGCTGACCCTGCTGCGCAACCTCGCCCGCCAACATAACACCGCGGTCCTCTGCGCAACCCACGATTACCGCATCCTGCAAAACTTCCCCGCCCGCATCATCCGCGTCATCAACGGAAAACTGATCGACGACGTTGGGGAATGATGAATGATGAATTTTAGCAGGCCCCAAAAAAAATTCATCATTCATCATTTATCATTCATCATTCCATACTGAAACGCTTTACTTTTGGCCGCCGAAATTCCATTTTAAACTGCGAACCAATCACTTATTTTTTGCAACCTAAACAATGAATCTTCACGAGTATCAGGGCAAGGAACTGCTCAAATCCTACGGGGTAAAAATCCAGGAAGGAATTGTGGCCTACAATGCGGCTGAAGCCGTTGAGGCCGCAAAAAAAATGAAAGAATTGTATAATTCCGACTTTACAGTAGTCAAAGCCCAGGTACATGCAGGTGGTCGGGGGAAAGGCGGCGGCGTTAAGTTGGCAAAAAATCCGGAACAGGCCGGCGAACTGGCCGGCGCCATGATCGGCATGCATTTGGTGACCCCCCAAACCTCCGCTGAAGGCAAACTGGTGCGCAAGGTGTTGGTCGCCCAGGATGTATTTTATCCCGGCTCGAGCGATCCCAAAGAGTTTTATATCAGTATCCTCACCGATCGGGGCCGCGGCGGAAACGTCATCATGTACTCGCCTGATGGTGGTATGGACATCGAAAAAGTCGCGCATGAAACACCTGAGCGCGTATTTTTTGAATTCGTTGATCCTTTACTTGGCCTGCGCCCCTTCCAGGCCCAAAAAGTAGCCTTTAACCTTGGATTGAGTGGAGGCGCCTTCAAGGAAATGGTGGACTTTGTCCAAAAACTCTACGCCGCTTTCGTCGGCTCCGACGCCAGTCTTTTCGAGATCAACCCCTGCCTGAAAACTTCCGATGACCGCATCATCGCCGTGGACTCCAAAGTAACGCTCGATGACAATGCGCTCTACCGGCACAAAGACCTCGAAGCCCTGCGCGACAAAGACGAAGAAGACCCGGCCGATGTGGAAGCGCAGGAGTACGACCTCAACTATGTGAAACTCGACGGCAACGTAGGCTGCATGGTAAATGGCGCAGGACTGGCCATGGCTACCATGGATCTGATCAAATTATCAGGGGGCGAACCCGCCAACTTCCTCGACGTGGGCGGCACCGCCGACGCACAACGGGTGGAAAATGCCATGCGCTTTATCCTCAAAGACCCGAACGTAAAGGCCATTCTGATCAACATTTTCGGCGGTATTGTACGCTGCGACCGCGTGGCGCAAGGCGTGGTGGACGCCTACAATGCCATCGGACAAATTCCGGTGCCGGTGATTGTTCGCCTCCAGGGCACCAATGCCGATATTGCCAAAAAAATTATTGACGAATCGGGGTTGCAGGTAATGGGTGCTACTGAATTCCAGGAAGCCGCCGACCTGGTAGCAAAGGTTTTGTCGAAGTAAACCGTTTTATCTTGCAACGAGGCGGGCTCGCAGAGGTTGTTTTTAAACAGGAAGGACAAGATTTACAGGTGAATATCCTTTCATCAGAAAAAAAACTGTAAACTTTGTCCTTCTTGTCTAAACTTACACTTGTGAGACTGCCTCGTTTTGCATTTTTTAGTAAACACAAAAAAATACGATGCTGTGAAAAGAATCGCACTTCTCCTGTTTGTTTTGGCCGCATTTTCGGCGCACGCTCAATTGCGTTACGGTTTTAAAACCGGATTGAATTTTGCCCGCATGAGCGGCCCCTCCGAAACCAGCGATGCCGGCGCCGAACTCGAATCCTGGAAAAACGTAACCGGTTTCCACATCGGGATGACATTCGGGTATAAATTCACCGACAACTTCGGTGTTCGCGGCGAATTCATGTATTCCAAACGCGGCGCGAAATACACCTTTGACGGGCAATCATACCGTATTTTCAAACATGCGTCGGGCGAAGTGCTGACGCTGGGTACATCGCGTTACCTCATCAACGTCAACAACTCCTATCTCGACATACCGGTCATCGCCTACGCCCGCTGGAAAGACTTCGAAATTTCGGGCGGCGCTTATGCCGGCATTCTGGTCGCTTCCTCCGGCGAAGGTTCGCTGCGTTATTCAGGTAAAAATGAACTGGGCGTTGATGTGTACGAACTACCCAGTCCGACCAACACGGAATTAAATTTCAACCTCAATTACAACTATCGAAAAGACGACCCGGGTGAAGGAACAAGCAATGCTGCCGACGAGGCGCCGGTCAATGTAAGGGTAGGCGCCATCGTTTCCGAAACGCCTAAAACCCTGGGCGCCTACTATGACTATCCCGAGGGCGCCAAACGCCTGTACAATTCGCTGGATTATGGCCTGGTCGGCGGCCTGACCTACTACATCAGCAACGCGCTTTACTTTGGGGTGCGCATCCAATATGGCCTGGCAGACATCACCCGCAATGAAGCCGACCTCGCCAAAGCACGTGTTGGCGCCGGCGGCGAGCGCCTGTTCCGCGAAGACAAAGACCGAAACTTTGTTGTCCAGGCATCTGTTGGATTCAGTTTCTAATATGCTTTTTTTCGATAAGAATGGAACATACGCTCAATGAAGCCTTTGACGAAAACGGACAACGTATCAGTCCGAAATTGCCGGAACATATCAAAAATTATCTGATTGATATAGACGGCACTATTTGCGACGACGTGCCAAATGAAGAACCTGAGCGCATGGGCACGGTTGCGCCCTATCCGGATGCCCTCGAGATGCTTAACCGATGGTACGACGAGGGGCATATCATTTTTTTCTTTACCAGTCGCACCGAAGCGCACCGGGAGGTGACCGAAGCCTGGCTGATTCAGCACGGGTTTAAATACCACGGCATTGTTTTTGGCAAACCCCGCGGCGGCAATTATCACTGGATTGACAACCACATGGTACGCGCTACCCAGTTTAAAGGCAAGTTCACCGATTTGGTATTGCAAACACGTGAAATTCAGGTTTTCTCGGAGTAAACCCTATTCAGACAAATTTATGCAAAAACTTCCCGCATTCGCGCTGTGTGCCGCTTTACCGCTTCTTTTGCTCTCCTTTTGCCATTCGCAAAAACCTTCGGCATCGGCTGCGCAAACAGCTGCTAATGCTCCCGATTCGCTGCCCTATTCCCTGGATATGCCTGCGCTGACCATCAATTTGGTTAACGAAGAACTCAAGGAAATTTCCGGATTGAGTCCCGCCGATTCACAAGGCGTCTTTCTGGCGATTGCCGACGAACGCGGCGAGGTTTTTTTTATTGGCGGCGATGGCGGCGGAGCCATATTCCGACGGATATTATTCCGGGAAAAAGGCGATTTTGAAGGCGTGGAAATGGTGGGAAAAACGATTTGGGCGATCAAAAGCGACGGCGATCTTTTTGAAATCAATGACTGGAAAAAAACACCGCCCCGTATTGATGAATACAAAACCCCGTTGAAAAAAACAGACGATGTGGAAGGCTTGACCTACGATGCGAAACGCAATGCGCTCTTGCTGGCATGTAAATCAGATCCGGCTGATTTTTCCCCCCGCAAAGTGTTTGCATTCAACCTGAAAACCAAAGTGATGGAAGAAACGCCTGTTTTTACCATCAACCCGGAGGTGGTGAATCGCCTGGTGCCTTACAACGACACGGAAAAACACGATGCCTTCAGCCCTTCCGGCATTGCACTGCACCCGCTTACCAACGATGTGTACCTGATCTCGACCGCTCTAAAACGACTGGTGGTACTGGATTACACCAGCGGTAAAATCAAGTTTGCCCGTCGCCTGGATAAAAAACTGCTTCCCCAGCCGGAAGGAATTTCCTTCGATGCCGCCGGAAACCTCTATATCAGTAGTGAGGGCAAAGGTGCTTCCGGTCTTTTACTGAAATTTGATTTCCAAAGAAATAACTGACAATCAGCCACCCACTCGCGAACAAGCCGTCAAAGAATCTGTTTCAAACCACTACTTTTGCGCCGCCCCGAAGACCCGTTGCCCCAAATCCAGCCTTACTAAACCTGTAATACACCTTAACTGATGCCTGTTATAGAACTGAAAATCCCCAATTTAGGCGAATCCATCAGCAGCGTGACATTTTCAAAATGGCTCAAGCCCGACGGCAGTCCGGTGGCACTTGACGAGCCGCTTTGTGAAATTGAGACCGAAAAAGCCAACCAGGAATTGTCGGCCGACAGTGCCGGTAAACTGATATGGATTGCCAAAGAAGGCGACGACCTTGCGGTGGGAGCGCTTTTTGCCAAAATTGATACCGATGCGGTTGCGCCCGACAGCAGCAAGGGTGCTCCTGCCGCTTCATCGAGCAGCGCCACCGTAGAAAAATCGGCCGAAAACACCGCAAATTATGCAACAGGCACGCCAAGTCCGGCTGCAGCCAAAATACTGGCAGAGGGCAATGTGCCGCCTTCACAAGTGAGCGGAACCGGCCGCGATGGCCGTATCACCAAGGAAGACGCATTGAAAGCGACAGCAACACCCCCGGCTTCCGTAGCCGAAAAGCCGGCCGCAGTTTCTACACCAACAGATGCACCAAAAGCGCCTGCCGTAGCGTTCAGCCGCACCGATCGTCGCGAAAAAATGACGCGTATGCGTCGTACCATCGCCAAACGACTTGTCAGTGCCAAGAACAACACGGCTATGCTGACAACTTTCAACGAGGTGGATATGAGTGGCGTCATGGCTCTTCGGGAAAAGTATCAGGAGGCATTTGTAAAAAAATACGGGATTAAACTCGGCTTTATGTCCATCTTCGCAAAAGCCTGCGCCAAGGTATTGATGGAAATGCCTGAAGTAAACGCCATGATTGACGGCGATGATGTGGTTTATCATGATTATGCCGACATCAGCATCGCCATATCTACGCCTACCGGACTGGTTGTTCCGCCCCTGCGGAATGTGGAGAGTTTGAATTTCGCTGAAGTTGAATTAAAAATAAAGGAATTGTCTGGAAAAGCCCGCGACGGCAAGTTGACACTTGAAGAAATGACCGGCGGCACATTTACTATCACCAACGGCGGAGTCTTCGGCAGCTTGATGAGTACGCCGATCATCAATGAACCGCAAAGCGCTATTCTGGGTATGCATGCCATCAAGGAGCGCCCGATTGCGGTTGACGGCGAGGTGAAAATACGACCAATGATGTACCTGGCGCTCAGTTACGATCACCGCATTATTGACGGCAGCACTTCGGTTACATTTTTGGTCAAGTTGAAAAATCTGATCGAAGACCCGGTGAGTTTGCTGCTCGATCTTTAAACAAAAGGGGGACATTCCGTCGGCGCAACTGCCTCGAATGTCCCCTTTTTTTTCGACCATAGCGTTATTGTGCGCGGGCTTTCGAGTTAATTATTTCATTAATGATCTTAATCCATCACCCTCTTTTACCATGCAGTCATTTGCCCCCGGTCTGAGCACCCCGAAATTTAGTACTGCCCCCGGCGATCCCATCCAGGTACAGATGTACACACTGGCAAACGGCCTGCGATTGTTTCTCAGCGTCAATCGCGATGAACCGCGGGTGTACACCGAGATTGCCGTACGCGTAGGCTCCAAACATGACCCGGCAGATACAACCGGCCTGGCGCATTATTTTGAGCACATGATGTTTAAGGGAACGGATCAACTGGGTTCGCTCGATTGGCCGAAGGAAAAGCAGTTGCTGGATCGTATTGAACAATTGTTTGAAGAACACCGCGCTACTTCCGATCTTCAAAAAAAGAAGGAACTGTACGCCGAGATAGACCGCTTGAGTTTCGAAGCAGCAAAATTTGCTGCCGCCAATGAATATGATAAATTAGTAAGTGCAATCGGTGCAAAAGGCACCAACGCCTACACCTGGGTGGAACAAACCGTGTATGTAAACGATATTCCTTCCAACGAAATTGAACGCTGGTTTGCCCTGGAAAGTGAACGTTTCCGCCGCCCGATACTTCGCTTGTTTCACACCGAGCTGGAAACGGTATTCGAAGAATACAATATCAGTCAGGACAAGGATTTCCGCAAGACGCTGAAAGCAATGCAGGAAACCCTCACGCCTACACACCCGTATGGCACACAAACCACACTGGGGCGGGGTGAAGATTTAAAAAACCCGTCACAAACCAATATTTACCGTTTTTTTGATACGTACTACGTACCCAACAACATGGCCATTGTGATGGCGGGGGATTTTGACCCGGCTGAAGCCGTTCGCCTGGCAGAGCAGTATTTTGGCGGTTTTCAGGCCAGGCCGGTTCCGGAATTCTCCTTTCAACCGCAGCCCGCACTTCACTCCCGTGTGTTGCGCGAGGTGTGGGGACAGGAGTCTCCCTGGGTAGAAATGGGCTGGCGACTGCCGGGCGCTGCAACGAAGGAGGCTTCCATTGTGCTGCCCATGGTAGCAGGCATTCTGCATAATTACCAGGCAGGCTTGTTCGATCTGAACATCATTCAACAGCAAAAATTACTTGAAGCCTATGCCTATCCACGCACTTATGCCGACTACTCCGCACTATTGCTCATGGCAAAGCCGCGGGAAGGACAAAGCCTTGAGGAGGTGGAAATGATATTGCGCGCAGAAATGGAAAAATTGAGGAATGGCGAATTTGAAGACTGGCTCCTCGAAGCGGTGTTAAAAGACATGAAACTAAGTGAAATCAAGTCATTCGAAAAAAATCAGGGTCGCGCCCAGGTTATTACATCCAATTACGTGCTGGGCATTGAGTGGCCGGAAGCAGTGCGGCGCTGGAAGAAATGGTCGAAACTAACGAAAGCCGATATTACATCTTTTGCTCAAAAATATCTGCGCGACGACAATTTTGCCGTGGTTTACAAGCATACCGGAGAAGACAAAAGCGTAATGAAAGTAGAAAAGCCTCCCATCACGCCGATCGAGGTGAACCGGGAAGGCGCCTCCGGTTTTGCACAAAATTTTCTGGCATGGAAAACGCCGGACATCACCCCACATTTCGTTGATTTTAAAAAAGTTATAAAAAAATCATCCCTGTCGAAGACCTTAAAACTACGCGCCGTTCGGGATCAAAAGAGCAAGTTATTTCGCCTGCATTATTGTTTTGACATGGGCAAGTTCTCCGATCGGCGATTGGGCATACTGGCCGGATACCTCCCTTTCCTCGGCACATCGAAACTTTCGCCTTCGGCCTTGCAACAGGCTTTTTACCGGATAGGCGCACATTTTAGCGCAGAATGCCGTGACGAACAGTTTTTCTTTTCGCTCGTTGGCCTGGAAGAGTCCTTCGAAGCGGCTGTGGCGTTGATGGAAAACCTGCTTGCCGATGCACAACCCAATCCTGAAGCCCTTCAAAATCTGATAGCAGATACCCTGTTACGACGCGAAAACAACAAAAAAGACAAACGCGTTATTCTCTCAAAAGGCATGGCAAACTATGCCAAATACGGCAAGAAAAACCCGTTTACCGATAAATTGTCTGCCGAGGAATTGCAAGCCTTGACGCCTTCAGAACTTACGGACTTGCTCAAAAACCTTCGGCATTATCAGCATGAAATTTTCTATTGCGGCGCGCAAACATCCGGAAGGGTAGGGGCGACCCTAAAGAAATACCACGACGTATCGGTGGCTGTCAAAAAAACGCTTTCAGGCCACAAGTATCCCGAGTTGCCGGCAAAAAAAGACAAGGTTTATTTCGTCAACTTCCCTTCTGTCCAGGTAGAATTGCTGATGTTGTCGAAAGGGACACCTAAATTCAGCCTGGATGAGTACATTTTTGCCGAATGGTACAACCAGTATTTTGGTTATGGCTTGTCGAGTATCGTTTTTCAGGAAATCCGGGAATCGAAAGCCCTGGCATATTCGGCTTATGTACATGCCGGCAGTCCGGCAAAAAAACAACGCGCACACTGGCTGCAGGGCTATGTCGGCACGCAGCCGGATAAATTGCGCGATGCAGTAGAAGCGTTTCAGACGATCCTGGAAAACATGCCGGTTTCATTCCCACAAATGGAACATGCACGTCAGAGTGTGCTCAAACAACTGGCTGCCGGACGAATATCGCAGCAGGAACTTTATTGGGCATGGCGCTCCAACCGCGACCGGGGTTATGCCAATCGCGATTTGCGCGAAGATGTGTATGTCTCTTTGGAAAAAGCAAAACCTTCCGATCTGCTTGAGTTTCAGCAACGTCACGTAAAAGGTCGGGCATATACCTGGCTGGTGTTGGGCGAGCGGGAACGTATAGATTTTACATACCTCCGTAAAATCGGCAAAGTGGTGGAACTTTCCCTCGAGGATATTTTTGGCTATTGAATCACTACCGACCGCCCTTGTTTCTTCTGTTGGCATTTTCCGGATCAATGCGCAAGGCATCTTAGGGCGCGGCTACCAAAATGGCCGGACTCACGCTCGCCGGCGGTGCAATATCAAAAGGTTCGGAGGATGACTGGGGCACAGGCGCGTTGGAAAAAAGCATAAGGGCTGCAGTTGCTGCATCGCCAACACTGCGGATGGTGATGGTGACACGTGGCAGTGACGAAGTGGAGCCATCGGTACGTTCCACCACATTTACGATGTCGAAAACAACCAAACCCAGCGCAGATCCTTGAAGATTGGCATTAAGTGGCGAATAATTGGTGCTGATATCGCTGTCGTACACAACGGCCAGGATTGTTTTACCGATCAGCATTTTTAAGGCGGTAGCGCGCAGTGGCGTTGCATCCGGAACTTTATCGAGCAGGCTTTGCTCGATAGCCCCTGCCAAATAATTTTGTGCTCCATTGGAACCCGGACCGGCGCTTTGCCAGGAAGAAGGAATTGTTTTAATCGCGTGCCAGCCTTCATCACCGACTTCACCTGTAAATAGTTCGATGATTTTTCCGTTGTTTTCCTTGAAAAAACGCAATTCATCGCGCATTTCCTCGTCGGCGAGGGGATCGTTTACGTCAGTTTCGGAAAAATTGTTCGGTGGGTTGCCGTTGTCAATACTTTCTTCGTCAATGACGAGTAAAACCAGTTCTTTGGGCAGGTCGCTGCGATTGTCTGCATCATCTTTTTTGCAGGAAGCTGTGAACAGGAGCGCGGTGGCGGCCATGCACAGCATGCCGCGTTGTAATCGGATCAGGTTTAACATGTTGTGTTTAGATTATTGCGTAGAAAGCCTGTAAACGAACAAATAAAATCCAGGTTGTTGGCGGCTCCACAAATTTATGACGGATACGCGACACGCCTATCATTTAGAAATCTGAGGCGATCAGTAAATTACCGACCGCCCTTGTTTCTTCTGCTGGCAATTTCCGGATCAATTTGCATGGCTTTCCTGCGCAGTTCCTCGCCTTTTGCCAGGTTGCCGGAGGCGGAATATGCCAATCCGAGGTCCCAGATATAGCCGGCGTCGTTAGGGGCTGCTTCAACCGCCTTTGAAAACCACTCGATGGCAGCGGGGTGGTTACCCTGAATGCCATTGGCCACCCCCAGCAAGCGCGCGGTTTCCGGGTCTTTGGGGTTGAGTTCCCAGGATTCGTTGAAACATTTGAACGCATTGGGAATATCACTGCGCTGTTCGCCATAATACCGACCTCCGTCGCGCAGCGCAAGGGCCAGATAGGTTTTCAATTTGGGATCGTCGGGTGCCAATTGTACGGCACGGCGATAGTCGGCAATAGCGTCCGGAAACTCCTGCAGGACATAATGCGCGCCGCCCCGGCTGATGTACGCATCTTTGTAGTTGGGGTATATTTTTAGCGCCTGGTCGAGGTGCGGCAATGCCTGTTCGCACAAAACCCGTTGTTTTTCCGGGTCTTTTTCTTTCGTGGCTCGATCAAATAATACCCCGCCACAGGCATTTTGCAACTTGGCGCTGTTGATTGAAACGACAGCATCGCTGAAAAACAATTTTTCGTTGCTTTCCCAGGCAAAATTGCGCACGAAAGTCTTCGCAGCATATAACAGCACCACAGCCCCAAACAGTCCCAGTATGAGTGTCCTGTTTTTTTGCATAAGATGGTAGAGCAAATAACCCGCCAGTAAACAGAACCCTACCGAAGGCATAAAGGCAAAGCGCTCGCCCATATTGGTGCCTATGGGGAAAACAAGATTGGAAACGATGCCAAGGGGTAAAAGATACATCAAAATACCAAACGCAATCGGGTTGCGACGCAAGACGCCGCGCAGGGCGTAATATCCCATGAAGGCATACAATGCCAGACTCAGCAAAACAGTTGGATGACCAAACGACATGACCGGCACTTGCCGGGGGTAATAATCATGGGTGAGCGGATGGGGTACGATGAGCAATTGAACGTATTTCCAGAGGGTATAAAAAATGGTAGCCAAGCGTTCAGCCGGCGCAAACTTCACCCACTGATTTCCTTCCATTTTAAGGAAGGGGTTGTTCATCAACTCCATAGGTTCACCGCCAAAACGCCACTGCAAAATGCTGCCACGCAGCACAAAAAACGCGGCAAAAGCAACAAAAACAGGCCACGAGGCTTTCCAGACCGATCTTGAGGCCTCGCTGTGATTTCCGCCCCGGAATGTCCACAATGCCAGTGGAATCAACACCACATACGCCGCTGCATTTTCTTTTGACAAACAGGCTATGAAAAAGGAAATTCCGCCCAGCAAAGCCCATTTGGACTGCCCGGTATCCCATGCTTTTAACATCCCGTACAAAGCACCCAAACAACCCAAAAGCGTGAGAATTTCGTCGCAACCCTTGATATTGGCCACTACTTCGGTGTGTATCGGGTGTGCTGCAAAAAGTACGGAAGCAAACCAGGCAACCATCATTCCTTTTTCACCTGAATGAGGTCCGAAAAGTGCCAGTAAACTGCGATACAAAACCACGCAGGTGAAGGCGAACAACAAC
>JANRLZ010000503.1:0-4156 GCA_033762055.1 Saprospiraceae bacterium | reverse complement strand
CCAGGTAACGCAACTGGCCGACGCGGCTGGAAAATATTTTACCTGGCTGATCCTGGCCTTTGGCGGCGGCGCTGTCGGCTACTGGGGGTGGCTGCTGGGCGACGCGGCGACGGCTGTCAACGCCTTCACAGCCGTCATGATTGTGGCCTGTCCCTGCAACATCGCGTTATCCATCCCTTTTACACTGGGTAATATTCAGCGTATCCTGGGCCGAAACCGATTTTACCTAAAAAACATCAAGGTGGTCGAATCATTCAACGACATCACCGCAGTCGTACTCGATAAAACCGGTACAATTACGAATATTTCTCAACAGGAAATGCGCTTCAAAGGCGAATCACTCGATTATACCCATCAGATTGCCATTCGCTCTTTAGTGAAGCACTCCTCGCATCCGCTGAGTCGCCGTTTATACGATGCCATGCCGGATATTCCGGTATTCCCGCCTGAAAACTACCTTGAAATGCCGGGTTTGGGCATTGAAGGAACCGTGCGCGGGCAATTCGTACAGGTTGGTTCGGCAGCATTTGTTGGCGCCGAACATCACGATGAAAGTGGCGTTTTTGTTGCCGTTGATCGCCAAATATTGGGGCACTATGCCGTAAAAAGCCGGTTTCGCGAGGGCCTGGATCAGGTACTTGCCTTTTTCCGCCGGAAACCAGGCGGAAAAGGCGCTGCGCCGGTATTTCTGCTTTCGGGCGACCGTTCGCGCGACGCAGCGGCTTTGGCGCCCTATTTTCCTGCCGACGATATGATGTTGTTTCACCGCAGCCCGCAAGACAAACTGGATTTCATAAAAAAACTGCAAAAACGAGGGCAAAAGGTGTTGATGCTGGGCGACGGTTTGAACGACGCCGGCGCATTGCGGCAAAGTGATTTGGGCATTGTGGTAGCGGAAAACACCAACAATTTCACCCCTGCCTGCGACGCCATCCTGCATGCCGACGAGTTTGCCCGGCTGCCAAATTTTATCCGGCTGGCACGCCGCGGTGTTCGGATTGTCCACCTTTCCTACCTGGTTTCGCTTACCTACAACGCCATCGGACTCAGTTTTGCCATTACCGGCAGTTTGTCGCCCTTAGTGGCGGCTGTACTGATGCCGATCAGCTCGGTTTCGATCGTTCTATTCGGTGTCGGGTTGAGCAACCATGCCGCCCGGAAGTTGCTGCGAAACGGATGAAATATTATTGAGGCCGGAAAACAAGTTTCCCCCTATCACCGCACTGAATTTCAAGCGATTCGGCAGAGAGGGTGTACGATTGGCTGTTTTCGAGCATTTGTACGAACATTGTTTCCCATTGTTGGGCCTTGTCGCAAAACATCTCGGTGCTGTATATCTGTGAAATCAGGAGCGTATTTTTCTTCTTTTCATACTGCCCCCCGATCCGGTTGCATCCGCCATTCCCTTCCATTTTACCGCCCTCAAACCGGACATAAATGTTCACATCCGTCGGTACGGTTTTCGGCTCCGGACCAACCGCAAATACCGTCAGTTGCCACGTCCGGCCTTCGAGTTTGGCCGTTGCGGAACCAGGCGGACATTCCCCTTTCACAAACGTATTAATACCGGCACATTGGGCGGCACAGGCATTGCCGTAGGTTTTATTATTGCAACCGCAAACCGGATCGTACTGCATGGTACACATGCAATCGGTATTGATTTTTTCCACACAGGGTTTGGGTGCATGACAGGCCCACAAGGGCAAAAAGGCGAAGAATAACCACATTTTTTGCATGATTCAGGCAATTTAGGTGAACTTAATCAGGAAGGCAAGTCAGCGACCGGGCTACCGGTCAGCAAGTGTACGTGGGCAGTGATTTTCTCAATCGGCCAGTCCCACCACCGAAGATCGAGCAATCGTGCGATTTCTGCTTCGGAGAAACGGCGGCGAATTTCTCTGGCCGGATTTCCGGCCACAATGGTGTAGGGAGGCACATCCCTGGTCACCACCGAACAGGCGCCTACAATAGCGCCATCGCCAATACTTACGCCGGCGAGGATTACCGAGCGGTAACCCAGCCACACGTCGTTGCCGATCACGATGTCGCCTCTGTGGGGAAATTGCCGGCCCTCCATGGCGTGTTCCCAGCCGTTTCCAAATATGGAAAAGGGATAGGATGAAATGGCCTCTACGAGATGGTTGCCGCCATTCATCACAAATTCAACACCCGATGCGATCGCACAAAACTTGCCGATTCGAAGTTGATCGCCGATAAAATCGAAGTGATACCGAACGTTTTTTTCAAAATTGTGAACGTCCTCAAAGTCGTCGTAATATGTGTAATCACCGACGAGGATGTTGGGACGGGTAATGATGTTTTTCAAAAAACAAAGTCGCTCATAATGCGCCAGCGGAAACCGCGTGGCCGGGTTGGGTCCGTGCATAAGATGTGAGATTGATTGTTTTGGATAAAACGCCGGATAAGGTCAACAGATTCCGAGAAACTGTTATAAAACCTCGTCTGAGGTTAAAAAAGATATTTTCCAAAGGTCAACAAGGCACGTTTTGCAGCCATAACAGGATGAATTATAGTGAAAAAACGCAACGCCGTTGGACGAAGAAAAATTCAATTGTGGGCCGGAGGAGGTTTAAAAACAGTTTCTAAGGCCATTGATGCCGGGTGTGTCTTCCCGGCATCAATAGCGCAAGTGTTTGGTGCATGCAGTAGAACCCGTATAGCCCTATTAACGGCGTCTAACCACCATCGAACGGCTGCTGTTGCGACCGTTTGCCGTGAGGGTGTAAAAATACATGCCATCAGGCAAATGCGTTGTTTCCAGGCGTTGTGTATATGCGCCGGCAGGCCTTTCACCCAGATCCATCCGGGTAACCGGACGGCCTGTTACATCAAACAGATACAATTCTACAGCCGCAGGTTCTTTCAGGTTAAATGGTATGAAAGTATATCCGTCTTCCGACGGATTAGGAAAATTATTACCCAGTATCGCCGCGCTGCTTTCCGGCGTTTCAACCGCGACTGCGGGCGTATACACCCACAGTCCATCTAAAGAAGCACAAAAAATACGGTTGTTCGCCGCCAGCAAATCAAAGCCGAGCGTTCCCAACGGCAGTGCAGGCTGAAAAACCGTCCAGTTCAATCCCTGGTTGGCGCTTAGCCGCAAATAACTGCCCTGCGGTTTGCTCATCATCAGCAGCGTTTGACCGCTCCAATGTACATATTTTGCCAGTTCGAGCAACCCAACGCCGGTTGGCTGGCGTGTCCAGGTCTGGCCATCGTCTTCACTCCGATAAAGGCCCTGTGATCCTGCTCCCAGCAATACCTGGCTATCGCGAAAAGCGCCGAGAAACAGGTTGATTTCGCCATTGAATTGATCAAAATCATATTCTGTCCAGTGCGACTCACTGCGGTGGTTGCGCGCCAGGGAGGCATTGGCGCCCGATCCGGCCAGCAGATAATCGCCATCAGTGGTCAGGCTTTGTACATTGCCCCAGGGGATGTTCTGATTGTATGGCGACCAGGGTGAAGCCGGCGCCGACAAAGCGCGGACATAAACGCCGCCGCCGTAAGTCGCTACATACAAACTGTCGCCGCGCAAGGCAAAAGAGGAAATACTTCTGCTGCCTAATCCATTCAACCCCTGATTCAATGCCTGCCAGCTTTGTCCCCCGTTGGTGCTGCGGTAACACCCTCCGCGCAGTAATCCGACGTACCAGACGCCCTGATGGATGAACATATCGTTGATGTCGTCGGTGTCGTTGTGAACGATTGCCGATGGGTACCATTGGTCGCCGCCATCGGGCGAGCGATAGACACGGTTCGATGTGGCAGCGTATAACTGCCCTTCCGCACTAAACAGGGTGGTGAATGTGATTTCCGGCAATCCCTCCACCCGTTGCCATTGCGCCGAAAGCGGGAGTGTCAGCAACAGGAAGATCGGCATGGCCAGGCCTTTTATCTTCCATTTTTTATAACAGTAGACGACGCCGTACAACAGCGCAAGTAAGGTGGTGTATAACATAACAGTGGAGAGTTTTATGACGGTTTACAAATGCATGTTCTAGTGGTGAACCAATTTAGGAGATGAAAAATGGGTGAGATGATTTTAGGGGTTGTTGAGGCGTTTGGAGGGCGTAATGCGGGTACATTATAACCGACAAACAACGAAAACAGACACTAAAAGCAGCCGCCAATT
>JANRLZ010000502.1:0-8119 GCA_033762055.1 Saprospiraceae bacterium | reverse complement strand
CGGCTGCTTTTAGTGTCTGTTTTCGTTGTTTGTCGGTTATAATGTACCCGCATTACGCCCTCCAAACGCCTCAACAACCCCTAAAATCATCTCACCCATTTTTTAGATACTAAGTTGGTTCACCACTAGTGCCGCATCCGGTTAATATGCTGTGAATGTGGAGAGTCAAATTTTTCCTTCATCAAGACGCGAGGAGGGCGAAATGCGGGACATTTTAACCGATGAGCAACGCAGAGGAAGGGAAAATTAGATCGCCACATTCGCGGTAGATTTACCGGATGCGGCACTAGTCTTTTCCAACCACCAACGCGCCTTGTTTTGCCCCTTTTTTTGTTGTTAAAACAAGACGATACACACCGGCAGGCCAGGATTGAGCCGGAAGGACAACGTTCAAACGCGGTGCATACAGGCGAAGGTAATCTTGCCAAACCAGTCGCCCCGTAGCATCAAAAACATTGCATTGTGCCTCTTCTCCACGCCAGGTTTCAGGAATTTCGAGGGTAAGCGGTGTTTCGCCGTCGAGTAAGGATGGGTAATAGCGCCAGCCGTCGGCATCGGGCGAGGACGTAGCGCTGACGGCTCCGGTCCGGAAGGTAGACAATGTTGAAAAATCGTAACAAGCATGCCAGTAATTGAACGGACGAATACGCCAGTAATACAGGGAATTGGGCGTCAGCGTGCCGGCAATCAGGAAGGTATCGGTCGTCATTACGTCAATTTGTTTGAAAGAAAAGCCCGTAAAACGCGATGCCTGCACGAGGTAATGCGTTGCATGAGGCACGGGTTGCCAACGAAGCAGCGCGCCGCTGACCGGAACCAGTTGTTCCTGCACCGGCTCCAGCGCAACCGGTTCCTCTTCAATGGGTTGTTGCAACATGGTAGGCGCGATCCAGGCGGCTTTTTCCGTAAGCAAAGTAGCGCGCATAATCGCAATTTCTTCGGGTGAAAAGCGGTTTTGACAATGGTCAAAGGCATAAGACATGAACAGGGTGCCGTCGGAATAAAATTCAGCGCCGACAGGGTCTTTTTGTTTCACCGTACTCATGTTTTGCGCGTTGCAATCCCAGCGATAACTCAGGTAATCAGGTTTGGTATCGCAGATGCGGTCGGCGGCCACCGCACAGTTGCTGCCATCGAGAAATTCGACCAGCGCCGTGTCGAGCGGCGCCGGCACCTGTGTGTCGATCGTATCGTGAAAATAGGTGTAATCGTATGTCAGCGAAAGCGGTGTCGGGTTGTTGAAATTGTAGGTTTTACCTTCCCAACCGATAAAGGGGTGCGGCAGCGACAGGGCGTGCCCCACCTCGTGCGCCCAGGTATGATCGCCGTCATTGGCGCAGTTGTGTGCGACGGCCACACCGGCGTACGGCAGGTTGTAGCCACAATTGCCCGCCGGGTCGCCTGCAAAATAGGTGTTGAGGACGTCGGGCACATTGTTGGTCAACATCATGTCAATACCCTGTGGAATGGTGCTGTGGGCATACCAGGCTGTTTTATTGAGCAGATTCCAGTCGTTTTTGAAATAAAACCGGATGTTGGCAGCGGCAAAGTCATCATTCAGCTGGCAAAAAGCATTCAGAAATCGCTCCGGCGTAATTCGTGCCGTGCCATTGTCTTTTGCCAGCAAATGAGCCTGCACCGCTACCCAAAGCGTATCTTCCGATCGTGCGGAAGCCGGAATTTGCCCGTCGTAACGACGCAACCAATCCGACATTCCCAATGTGCCACAGGGCGCAAGTTCTTCTTTGAGCGGGTCCTGAGCAATTACCTGAAAGGTAAAAATCAAAAGCGGGAGCAGGAGCAGGAGCAGGCGAGTCATGTATAGTAACCTTTTTTCGAATGAATAAGAAGGGCAAAAATGCTAAAAACGCGCCATGATGATCTACAGAAATATCATATTGCTTAAACCTGGCAAATAATTCTGCAACGGGGGCCGCAAATATTTAAAACAAAAAGTTTTTTATCTCAAACAAAACAACTACTTTCGCCGCAAAAATTTACCGCTGGGTACTATGTCAACCATGCCAGAAATCTTGCAAACCATCCCGCTTGTCCGCATTTTTGATGAAGAAAAAGCCCGGGAATATTACTGCGACTGGCTTGGTTTTTCGGTAGATTGGGAACATCGTTTCGAGCCACATTTACCGCTTTACATGCAAATCTCCCTGGGAAACCTTACCCTGCATCTTAGCGGGCATGCCGGCGACTGTACGCCGGGCAGCAGTGCTTTTATTCGTTGTCGGGGGTTAAGGGAATGGCAGGAAAAACTGGTTTCCAAAAACAAGCCCTACTTTCGCGCCGAAATCAATGATGCTTTCTGGGGCGGCATTTGTATGTACCTGACCGATCCTTTTGGCAATAAGTTGTTGTTCAGCGAGCAAGAACCTGTCTGAGTAAAACCTTTGAATTTCGGCTTTTATACGCCATGGCAAAACAAAAACGCGATACCGCGCCCCCACCTACCGCTGCGCTAAACGGCGAAGACACCGTCATCACCCTGAGCGGAATGTACCAGAATTACTTTCTGGACTATGCTTCGTACGTCATTCTCGAACGCGCGGTACCCGCCGTAGAAGATGGTCTCAAACCGGTACAACGCCGCATCCTGCATGCCATGTTTGAGCAACACGACGGGCGCTACCACAAAGTAGCCAACCTGATCGGGCAAACCATGCAATACCACCCGCACGGCGATGCCGCCATCGGCGATGCCATGGTGAATATGGGACAAAAAGACCTGCTTATTGATTGTCAGGGCAACTGGGGCGATTACCGCACCGGCGATGATGCCGCCGCACCGCGTTATATCGAAGCCCGCCTTACCAAGTTTGCGCTTGATGTGGCTTTTAACCCGGACACCACGGTTTGGCAACAAAGCTACGACGGCCGCAAACGGGAACCGGTGAACCTTCCCATGAAATTCCCGCTCGTGCTGGCCCACGGCGCCGAAGGCATCGCGGTTGGTTTGAGCACCAAAATATTACCCCATAACTTTATCGAGATCATCAAGGCAAGCATTGCCAGTTTGAAAGGCCGCAAATCAGATTTAATCCCCGATTTCCCCACCGGCGGCCTGATTGATGCAAGCAACTACAACGGAGGCGCCAGAGGAGGGAAAGTCCGGGTGCGGGCGCGTATCCGTGAAATGGATAAAAAAACGCTGCAAATAACCGAAATTCCCTTCGGCGTAACCACCGGCGACCTGATTGAAAGCATTCTCAAAGCCAATGACAAAGGTCAAATCAAGATCAAAAAAGTGGTGGACAAGGTAGCCGCCAACATTGATATTGAAATCGAACTGCAACCCGGCGTCAGCCCCGATGTCACCATTGATGCGCTCTACGCCTTCACCGACTGTGAAGTCAGTATCAGTCCCAACTGTTGCGTCATTGTTGACAATAAGCCGCTTTTTACCGATGTAAACGAGATGTTGCGCATCTCTACGGAGAATACCAAGGAATTGCTGCGGCTGGAGTTGGAGATCCTGAAAAGCGAACTGGAAGAAAAACTGCATTTCGCTTCGCTGGAAAAGATTTTTATCGAAAACCGCATTTACCGTGACATTGAGGAATGCGAAACCTGGGAGGCGGTTATTCAGACCATAGATACCGGTCTGAAAAAATACGTAACGACCCCTTCCGACCCGGCTTACGCCAAAGAAACCAAAAAAATCAAACTGTTGCGCAATGTGACAGAGGAGGATATTGTACGCCTCACGGAAATCCGGATCAAACGCATTTCCAAATTCAATTCTTTCAAGGCCGACGATGAAATAGCCAAAACAAAAGAAGAACTCGAACAGACCCGCCACCACCTCGAACACCTTACCGAATACGCGATTTCCTATTTTGAAAACCTGCTTGCCAAACACGGCAAAGGACGCGAACGACGCACCGAGATCGCTGCATTCGACACCATCCAGGCCTCCGCAGTGGTCGCCAACAACGCCAAACTCTACGTCAACCGCGCCGAAGGCTTTATCGGGATGGGTCTCAAAAAAGACGAGTTCGTTCAGGATTGTTCCGATATTGACGACATCATCGTTTTCCGCCGCGACGGCGTGATGAAGGTAGTCCGCATCGGCGAAAAAATATTTGTCGGGAAAGACATTGTACACGTGGCCGTCTGGAAGAAAAACGACGAACGAACCACCTATAACATGGCTTATTCCGATGCAAAATCGGGTAAAACCTTTGTCAAGCGCTTCAACGTCACCGCTATCACGCGCGACAAGGATTACCAGCTGGGCTCGGAGGCCAAAGGCTCCAAAATGTTGTACCTGACTGTTAATCCGAACGGCGAAAGCGAAGTGGTGCAGGTAACGCTCACCCAGGCCAGCTCGGCCCGTATCAAGGTGTTCGACTACGATTTTGCCGAACTCGCCATCAAGGGACGCGACTCACAGGGCAACGTGCTTACCAAGTATCCGGTGAAACAAATCCGGCAAAAAGAAGTGGGGAAAAGCACCATCGGCGCCCAAAAACTCTGGTTCGATGATATTACCGGACGCCTCAACACGCAAGAACGCGGCCATTTGCTGGGCGAATTCGACACCGGCGACAGCCTGCTGGTGCTGTACAACGACGGTTCCTATGAAGTAACCGACCTCGACGTGCAACAACGTTTTGAAATGAAGGAGATCCTCCACCTGTGCAAACTGACCCCCGATCTGGTGATCAATGCCGTCCACTTCGACGGGCACAAAGGCTGGACGATGGTTAAACGTTTCAAAGTCGAAACCAACAAACTAAAAGAACGCTATTCCTACCTCACCGACCATCCGAAATCCAAATTGCTTTTTGCCTCCGTTAAAGAGAATCCGCGTATCAAGTACACAGTTAAAATCAAAGGCAAACCCATGACCGGGGAGGTAAAAATCGCCGATTTTATGGACGTAAAAGGCTGGAAAGCTGTGGGTAACCGACTCAGCGACCAAATGCTAAGCGCTGTAAAAGAACTGGAACCTGCCGAAAAACCGATGGCAACCATTGCCGTTGAAGAGGAAAAAACGGCGCCGCAACAAGCCAGCCTTTTCGACCTGCCCGCAGCGGAAGCCGAAGCGCCAGAAAAACAGGACGGAGATAAAAAAACCTACCGGGCCGGCGATACGATAGAGTTCGATTAAGAAGCTTTGAGGCTGTCTCATAGGTGTACAAGATTTACATGTTTTTACTTTTTTAGGGTAATTACGCTGTAAACCTTGCCTGAACTACAACCTGTGAGACAGCCTCAAAACCATGTTACTATCTCCATTCCGGAATCAGTCCGCGCAAGCCCATGTCCACAATTTTTTCGGAAGGCGTTATGCCGTCGGCATAAAAGTCCAGTTGGCCGTTGGCGTTGTCGTCTTGCCATTCAAAACTCTGGTTGATCGAAAACGACAACGTGACCGTAAGGTCGGAGGTTTCTTCGCCGGTAATGACCAGTGGTGTGGCAAATTTGCCGGTTACTACACAAGAACCAGGTTGAATGGGGCTGGTCAGAAACAGCGGGTTCACCACCGTCGTGGCATTTGCCGGCGCCTGCCCGGATGAAATCTGGTTGTAGGCCTGGTAAGGGGCAGACAGGTTGGTTTCAAACGCCCAAAAGCCTTGTTTTTTGGCATCGTTCACACTGAGCGTTTTTTCCCGGGGAGTCACATCGCCAATGTAGGTATTGAAGCCTACAAACGAGGCTACCGTGCCTTTTTGCTGCGATAAGTTGCCGACCAATGGCACATTGTTGATATTAAAACGAACATCGTAGTTTTGGTAGGTGACACTGGCGCGCACCCATTCATAGACGCCAGGCGGTACGTTTTTCAGGTTGACTTTGGTAAAAACAACGCCTTCTCCACCCTTGGCTACCTTGTCGAAAACAACAGCATCTTCCCCGTTGTGGATGGTTTCTTCACCCTTGTAAACAATCGCCCCGGCGCCCAGCAAGGTCGTGGCAGAAGGAGCCAATTCGATATAATGTACACTCATTTCACGGAATTCCGGCGTTTGGGCGGCATTGCCAGCCGGAATGGAAGCCGGCTGACCAACATTGTTCAGTCGCACCTGTTGCGGATCAAATTTAAACTGGAATTGCAACTGCGCAGCAGTTTCATTTACTTGTTCCTTTTTACAGGCAACCAACAACAACGCCGGCAACAAGAGCAAGAAAGGATGTTTTTTCATGGTACAAAAATGTGGATATGGAAAGTTGCACAAACGGTTTTTTGTCCTGCTGATTGCCCTGACGATGTTTTTCAAAACTATTCCGCCCACCCTTTGTTACTTTTGCCACAGTTTTCAACCAAGCATTTTTCCCACTGATGGATACAATAGCAAAAAGCCCCGTCATGCTTTACACGGAACAGACGCCCAACCCCGAGGCGCTTAAATACGTGACCAATCGCATGCTTTTCCGAGGCATTGCCGATTTTAAAGAGCAGTCGCTCGCAGCCGAATGGAGCCCGATGGCCAACAGCCTGATGGAATTGCCTTATGTAAAAAGCGTCTATTTCAACAACAACTACGTGACGGTCACCAAGGAAATGAATTACGACTGGACCGACATCATGTTGAAAATCAAGGAGTTTATCAAAGATTATGTGGAAAAAGACGGACTTATCGTGCGCGAAGGTTTTGCCGAATATATGGAACAGGTGTTGGCACAAAACAATGCCGTACAGTTCAGCGGCGAAGGCGGTGAAATCGCCAAAAAAGTGAAAGAACTCATTGATACCTACGTCAAACCCGCCGTGGAAATGGACGGTGGCAACATCGAATTCAAGGCTTTTGAGGCCGGAAAAGTATATGTAACCATGCAGGGTTCGTGCAGCGGCTGCCCCTCCTCTTCCGTAACGCTCAAAGCGGGCATCGAGGGGATGTTGAAACGCATGATTCCCGAAGTGGAAGAAGTCGTACAGGAAATGGAATAAACATTTTCGGTGAAAAAATCCCTCGTTGGCAACATGTCGGCGGGGGATTTTTTTATTAGACCTCTTGCGAAAGTATCTGTTTGGCCCAAACCGAGCCTTTTCCGGCTGAACTTCGGCTGTTTTTTCGTCCGGACCTATTCCAGTACGAACTCAAAAACAGGCCTTGCCCAACCATAAAATGCTCCAGTTTTGGCTCAAACGCTACTTTCGCAAGAGGTCTATTCCTTGCAGCGCCTGAAAGCTCCCTGACGATTTCAGGATCGAACAGCTACCTTTGCAGCGATGTCATTGTTGAAAAAACTGGCGGGCGAAACCGCATTGTACGGCTTGAGCAGCATTGCAGGGCGCTTGCTGAATATGGTTTTGCTCGTTCCACTGCATACGCATCTGGTAAAGTCTACCAGCGACTACGGTGCGGTGACCGACCTATACGCCACATCGGCCTTCCTGATGGTGCTTTTTTCGTACCGCATGGAGTCGGCTTTTTTTCGTTTTGGCACGCCGGCAGAAGATCGTACCCGGGCCTACTCTACCGGCATGATTTCGTTGTTGGCCAGCACGATGCTGATCGCTGCCACCCTGCTGTTTTTTTCCCAACCGATCGCCGAAGCCCTGCAATATCCACAGCACCCGGAGTATGTGCGCTGGTTCGCCCTGATACTGGCCTTCGATTGCCTGGCTGAACTGCCTTTTGCCCGCCTTCGGCTGGAACAACGACCCTGGCGGTTCGTCTTTATCCGGCTAACAAATATTTCGGTAAATATCGGAATGAACCTGTTTTGGTTGGTTTTTTGTCCCTGGGCCGCCGAAAACGGTATAGAATGGGTACATTCCGTTTGGCAACCGGGACAGGAAGTATCCTACATATTTTTATCCAATTTATTTGCCAGTGCCGCCACATTATTGCTGTTGATCCCGCAATTCCGCGCCATCAAGCCCGTATTTGATGCGGTTTTATGGAAAAAAATGGTCGTGTATGCCGCCCCGCTCATCATCGTGAGCCTGGCCGGCATTGTAGATGAAATGTTCAGCCGGACGATGTTGAAATACCTGCTGCCAGGTACCGTGAAGGAAAACCTGGCGCAATTGGGTATTTTCGGGGCGAATTACAAACTGGCAGCGCTGATCACACTTTTCACACAAGCCTACCGCTATGCAGCGGAGCCGTTTTTCTTCCGTCATGCCAACGACCAACATGCCCTGCAAACCCAG
>JANRLZ010000501.1:0-5488 GCA_033762055.1 Saprospiraceae bacterium | reverse complement strand
TTCGCGGATGTGGGGGTGGCGTTGCTGGCGATTCTGAACGCGGTGCGGGTACAGCAGATGCGGTTTTGAAAGCATATTTCGATATATTTAAAAGTAAGCGAAGACTTTCATCGAAAAAAAACGATAAAGACCTCCGCTTTTTTATTTATGTTCAACTGTATCGTATTTTTGCGATGAACTTTTGAACCATCAGTTATGGGGGTACATAAAAAAGAAGCCTTCGGGCAGGAAGATCAGGACCTTGCCGAACTCGCCAAGGCACTGGCACATCCGGCGCGCATCGCCATTTTGAAAGAACTGGCCAAGCGGCAGACTTGCATCTGCGGCGAAATCGTGGAAGTACTGCCACTTGCACAAAGCACCGTTTCGCAGCATTTGAAAGAACTGCTGCAAGCCCGTCTTATCAAGGGCACGGTAGAAGGTACTAAATCCTGCTATTGTATCAACCAAGAGGCTTTTCAAAGTTTTAAACAACTGCTCGACGGTTTCTTTGCCGTTACTGCTCAACCCGATTGTTGTTAAATCATCGTCTGATGAAACGAATAATTCTATTTCTGTCGGCCTGGCTTTTTCTGTATCAGAATCTTTCGGCACAATACCTTTTCGGACAAGTGACCGATGCCAAAGAAGTGCCGTTGCCCGGGGCGGTTGTCGCCTGGTCGGGAACGAGTATCGGCGCCCGAACGGATGATAAAGGAGAGTTTGCCATCCTGCTCCCATCCGACACCACGCAAAAACCGCTTCGCCTTGCGGCCATATTCGGCGACGCGCGCGATACCTTTCTCATCGATGACCTGGGCAGTTACTGGACGATGGCCATGTCGGCCCATGTGACGCTGCATGAGGTAACTATACGTGACGAGGTGACAGGCGCGTATATTTCTGTCTTGCAACCGATTAAAACAGAGATCATCAACCGCGCCGAACTGCGCAAGGCCGCGTGTTGCGACCTTGCGGGCTGTTTTGAAACCCAAAGCACGGTGCAGCCCACGACCACCAACATCCTGACAAATGCCAGGGAATTGCGCATACTTGGCCTGAGCGGGGTGTACAATCAGGTGTTGGTGGACGGGTTGCCCACCATCCAGGGACTGACGTACACCTATGGAACCGGCACGATACCGGGAAGTATGCTGGAAAATATCTGGGTAGTAAAGGGAGCGAACAGCGTATTACAGGGCTATGAAAGCATGGTGGGACAAATCACCGTGTTTCCCCGCGAAGGCGGCATCGCCGAACCGGTCACCGCCGACGTGCTCGTCAACAGTTTTGGCGAGCAACATCTGAACGCGGCTTTTGCCCTCAAAAAATCGCAGTGGACCAATTACCTGGCCTTGCATACCTCGCAGCCGGGCAACAAATTCGACCGCGACGACGACACATTTCTGGATCTGCCGTTGCTAACCCGGTATTCGGTGTACAACAAATGGCGCTATCGGAAAGAGAACGAGAACGGTCTGAGTACATTTATTGGAGCACGGTACGTGGATGAACAGCGTATCGGCGGGCAGAAAACCTTCGACGCCGAAACCGGCGAAGGCACTACCGATGCTTACGGCCAGACCATACGTTTTCGCCAGCCGGAGGTTTTCACCAAGACGGGCTGGCGTTTCGATATCAACCGGAAAATTTCTTTACTCGCATCGTTTGTGGCCCAGGATCAATACTCCTGGTTTGGCCTCACACAATATGACGCTGACCAGCGCCATGCCTATGCCAACCTGCAATACGAACTTTTTTGGGGCAAAAACCGCGAGCACGACCTGAAAACAGGGGTGAGTTTCCGGCATTTCATCCTGAACGAATACGTCGGATTTTCGGAGGCGGACACACTCGGGCGCAGCTTTGCCGGCGCGTATCGCCGGGAGGAAAACATCCCCGGCCTGTTTGCCGAAAACGTCTTTCACTTCGACGACAATCGCTGGATCTGGGTAGCCGGCATCCGCGCCGACAGGCACAATGCGTTCGGCTGGCGTCTGACACCCCGAACCATGCTGCGTTTTAGTCCCTCGCCCGATCTCGACCTGCGGGCGAGCCTTGGAACGGGTTGGCGAACCGTCAACCTTTTTCCCGAAAACATTGCCTTGCTGGTGGGAAGCCGGGATATTGTGTTTGCCGAAACGCTGCTCCCCGAACGCGCCTGGAATGCGGGCATCAATGTGACCCGGCGTTTTTCGCTGGGCCAACTGCTCCTGACCGCTACTGCCGACCTGTACCACACGCGTTTTCAGAATCAGTTTTTCCCGGATTACGACAGCGATCCTACCAAAGCCATCATCGCCAATTTCTCCGGTAAATCCGTCAGCAACGGGCTGCAATTAGAACTCGGCGCCGCCTGGAACCGGCGGTTCGAATTGCGGGCGGCCTACAACTTCCTCGACGTGTTTCGGTACCAGGACTCGGGAAAAGTGCTGCTGCCCTTCAATCCCCGCCATAAGGTGTTGGGGGTAGCCACTTTCCGCACGCCCGGCGAACGTTGGCAGTTCGACGCCAATCTGCACTGGTACGGCAAACAGCGGCTGCCCGATACCCGCCTCAATCCCGAGCATTTGCGCCGGCCCGATTACTCAAAGGCTTACGCGGTGGCGGGTTTGCAGGTCCGGTATTCCCTGGGACTCATCGAGTTTTTCGCCGGCTGCGAGAATGTATTTGATTTCAGGCAGTTGCAGCCAATTCTGGGCTGGGAGCAGCCTTTTGCGCGCGGGTTCGACCCTTCGTTTGCCTGGGGGCCAACCCGCGGGCGGGAGTTTTACGTGGGTTTCAACCTGAAACTCGGGAAGAAAAGTGATTCAAAGTAGCTTGCCATTTTTAAACAAAATAAAAATCATAGAGGCATTGAAAACAACCAGCGACCTCTTTATGCCTGTTTCGGGGGATGTAGTTGATATCAACATGGCACTCAAAGACGATGCTACCCTTGTCAATTCTTACCCCTATGGAGCGGGGTGGATTATCAAAATAAAAATGAGCACGCCGGATGAAGTGGACAGCTTGCTGACTGCCGAGGCGTATCAGGCACTTACCGAGTAAATCTTCAACAGTCTATGCAGAAATATTTTGCCGAACTATTCGGCACGTTCGCGTTGGTTTTTTGCGGCACAGGCGCCATCGTCATCAACCAGGAAAGCGGCGGAGTGGTGACGCATGTCGGCGTGGCCATCACGTTCGGCCTGATCGTCATGGCCATGATCTATGCCCTAGGCGAGGTGTCGGGCGCGCATCTGAACCCGGCGGTGACCGTGGCTTTCTGGGCTGCCGGGCGTTTTCCGGCGCGGAGTATCGTGCCTTTTGTGTCCAGCCAGACTCTCGGAGCGCTTATCGCCAGCGGCCTGCTTCGATTTTTGTTTCCTTCCAATGTACTCCTAGGCGCGACACTTCCGGCAGGCAGTGCGTTGCAGTCGTTCGTGTTGGAAATTGTGTTGACTTTCCTGTTGATGCTGGTTATCCTGCGCGTATCGCAAGGGAGTAAAGAAACGGGCTGGTTTGCGGGCCTGGCCATCGGAGGCGTCGTCTTGCTGGAAGCGATGTTTGCCGGGCCGATTTGCGGCGCGAGTATGAATCCAGCGCGATCGCTCGCGCCGGCGGCGGTGTCGGGACACTGGGAACACCTCTGGATTTACCTGGCTGCGCCCCTGCTGGGCGCCTTGTTGGCCGTTCCATGCTCGTACCTTTTACAGATTCAACCTTCCAAACTCGATGGCAATGCCACTTAACAGGATAATATTTGTTTTTCCTGCTCTTGTCCATCAACTCAATTCTGATAAATCATGACAATCGCCCTTTTTTCCGACATCCATGCCAACCTGCCCGCGCTTGAAGCTTTCTTTGCAGATGTAGATAAACGCCGACCCGACCAGATTTTTTGTCTCGGCGACCTGGTGGGCTACAACATTTGGCCGAACGAAGTCATCCGCGCCATCCGCGAACGCGGCATCCCGACCATCGCCGGCAACTACGACTACGGTATCGGGCGGGCGAGCGACGACTGCGGCTGCGCTTATAAAACTGATGATGAAAAAGCCAACGGCGCGGTATCCATCTCTTTTACCAATCAAATTGTACTACCTGCTGAACGTCAGTACCTGCGCGAATTGCCGAAACATATTCGCCTCGAATTTGAATTGGCCGACGGGGATCCGCTTCAACTCTTGCTCGTACATGGCAGTCCGCGCAAGATCAATGAATACCTGTTTGAAGACCGGGAGGAGAAAAGTCTGATGCGTATTTTAGAAGGAGCGAATGCCGATATACTCTGCTTCGGCCATACTCACAAACCTTATCATCGGATACTCGCCGACGGCGCCGCCACTGAACCGCATTTCCGTCATGCTATCAATATCGGCTCGGTAGGAAAGCCCAAAGACGGCGACCCGCGCGGCGGCTATGTGCTGCTGCATTTCGACCCAACAAGTAGTGTTCGCCAAGCCGAAAGCCTGCGGGTCGAATTTGTACGCTTTGAGTACGATGTAGAAAAAGCCGCCCGTGCAGTAGAGGAAAGCCCTTTGCCGAACGCATACGCGACAGCGTTGCGCGAAGCCCGATAAACAAGAAGTTTGTAGCCAAATAGGTCTAGGAATTTTCGGCTATGTGGGCTGACCGCTGAAAAGCGGTCAGCCTGTTTGTTTTTATCAAAAGCCCGAAAGAGGTGCTCGGCCAAATCACGCGACTCGTATTCGGTGGAGTGAAATCCTTCGTGGGCAAAGTCCCGGTCGGGAACACGGGCGGAGCGAATGTGCCGCCGTTGCAACCGATGGAGATACCAGAGGATTTGCGGCGGATTTTGGATTCTCAATAATATTTTTTAGGTTAACCTAAATTTATTTTACAACCAGTCTTATATTTGCCAAGAATTCAACTTTGGCAAATGATGAGGCTTTTCCTTTTTTTCCTGTTTACGATATGGCTCTTGGTCGCGTGCCAAAAGACGTTTCCTCCACTGCCTGATGATGCTGAACTGCTCGATGGCCCCGTCGAAGGGCTGAGCGAGGCGGAAAACCGCCGTTTTCTGGCAGGCGATGTGGCTTTTAACGATGAGGTATTTACGGCGGCCACCGGGTTGGGGCCGCTGTTCGTGTCCACGAGTTGCGGCAGTTGCCATGCGGGCGACGGCAAAGGCCACCCGATGAATGCGCTCACACGCTTCGGCCAATGGGACGACACAGGCAACCAGTACCTGCACCTCGGTGGCCCGCAATTGCAACACCGCGCCCTACCGGGCTATTCGCCGGAGCAATTGCCGCCTGGCACTCCTTCCGCCAAACTGTTACCGCCCGCCAATACGGGTCTGGGATTTCTGGAACTCGTGCCGGATGCAGATATTCTGGCCATGTCCGACCCGGACGACTTGGACGGCGACGGCATCAGCGGACGACCGAACTGGATCGCCCTGCCGGCTTACTCGACCGCCCGACCGGATGCCGTGTCGCAAAACGGGCGATACATCGGGCGGTTTGGGAAAAAGGCCGCCGTGTACGATTTGCTGCAACAA
>JANRLZ010000500.1:0-2934 GCA_033762055.1 Saprospiraceae bacterium | reverse complement strand
CTTTCACAACGCTGATTACCCAGACACACAAAAATATCAGGGAAACGCTCCGACTAAGCGACGACGACATAGCGCTATTACATAGCCGGGCCGGTTTTCAAACATTGAAGGAGTATGATCGTAATGAGGAGGCAGAAACTGACGAGGAGGCGAAAGCAGATGGTTTTTATGGAGATAAGAAACGGGATTATCTGCAAAACCTGTTTGTATTGTATCCATTTACCTTATTAACGCATATTCGCTTTTTTGATATTCTCAAGTCTGATCGAAAAGATGACATTTATCTCATGCACCGATTGGCCAATTCTATTGTGGTGCTTGACGAATTGCAGTCGTATCCTCCCAAGCAGTGGGACAAGCTGTTGTTTTTGCTCAATGAATACGGACAATATTTCAATATACGATTTATCCTGATGTCGGCAACATTGCCGCGTTTGGATAAGATAGCAGCGGTGCAACGGGCTGCAAAAAGGTCGCTTCCTGCTGTTGTGGATTTGCTACCTGACTCAAAACGTTACTTCCTTAATCCGAATTTCAGAGAGCGTGTAACATTCAAATTTGACTTATTGGGGCCATCTGGAAGGGAAGAAATTACTTTGTCTGAATTAGCCGAGACTGTTTTGGAAAAATCAGTAGTCCGCGCATTGCTCCCTGAAAGTAAGGGCCGGGTTTTTACCATGGTGGAATTTATTTTTAAACAATCGGCCACTGAATTCAAAAAAGAGATTGAGCGGTTAAATCCATTTTTCGACGAAATTTTTGTATTATCAGGCACCATATTAGAAAGCCGAAGGCGCGAAATCATTACATTTTTAAAAAAACATCAGCGCACAGATGAAAAGAAAGTGCTGCTAATCACGACACAGGTCGTGGAAGCCGGTGTAGATATTGACATGGACATGGGATTTAAGAATATTTCACTGATTGACTCTGATGAGCAATTGGCAGGACGGGTGAATCGCAACGTTAACAAAAAAGGTTGTGAGGTGTGGCTGTTCAAATCCAATGAACCGGGGATACTCTATAAGGAAGATTTACGACTTAAAGCCATGCGTGAAATGTCGTTAGTCGAACGAAAGGACGTACTCCACAATAAAGACTTCGGAAAAATGTACGATCGGGTTTTTGCCCTGATTGAACAACAGAACAGCAGTTTATTAGTGGAAAATTTTCAGGATAACTATCTGCCATTGTTTCATACGCAGGATTTTCAGGAAATACATAAAAAGTTTAAAATTATTGACCAACCAACACTTTCCATATTTGTGCCTTTGGCCCTACCCGTAAAAATTGAAAATGACAAAGGCGAGCAGGAAAGTTTTTTCAGTAAGAATGAGTTGGAGTTTTTAAGTGCAACAGGCATCTGGAAGGCGGATTCATCAAAAATAGAGGGCGCGGCTGTTTGGCAACTTTACAGGAATCTTTGTGGGAACAGGGAAAGAGCACCGGATTTTGTAGCCAGCAAGATAGAACAGAAAACACTACAAGGTATTTTGTCGAAATTTACCTTTTCAACATTCGACAGCCCCAAAAACCGCTTAGGGCTGCGTTGTTTTTGCGACGAAACAGCATGCTTTGAAAACTATTTCGTGCTTTCCCATTATGAGGAAATTTACCATATGGACTCAGGCTTGGATGAATCAAAACTGCATAATGCCGACAATTTTTTCTGATCATGCAACACGTTACTGCCACGCTCATCAACCTGTATCATGTTTGCCATAGACAACTCTGGCTCCATGCCCACGAAATTCGCATGGAGCACACCAGCGACATCGTGGCGGAAGGCAAACTAATTGGTGAAACCAGCTATGAACGCCGGTCAGACAAATACACGGAGGTCGAACTCGACGGCATCAAAATTGATTTTTACGACTCCAGGAACAACGTCGTTCATGAAACCAAACGCGGGCGCGCTGTCGAGGCCGCACACCGGGCGCAGGTGCAATACTATCTCTATAAACTGGTCCAACACGGCGTGACCGGCGCATCCGGAATCATTGAATACCCTGATTTACGCAAGACCGAGGCGGTACCCTCACTGACCGACGCCGACCTCGCTCAGGTGGGCGCCTGGGAACATGCGGTCCAGGAAATTGTGCAACGTGAGACGTGTCCGCCATTGATCCAAAAGCCTATTTGCAGACAGTGTAGTTATCATTTTTTCTGTTACGCGGATGCGACGACGGGGTAGGCGTTTAGACATTCCAGGTTTTAAAAACCTGGAATGTCTAAACGCCTCGATTTTTTTCGTATCTTCATCATCCAAAACACGTCATGCCAAATGATAAACTACTATCCGGCGCTGGAACAGGATGCCGTCTACCACATCTACAACCGGGGTAACAACCGTGAAAACATCTTTTATTCCCCCCAAAATCGGAACTATTTTCTGGAAAAGTATGCCCGATATATGTCGGGAGTACTGGACACTTATGCTTACAATCTGCTTCCCAATCATTTTCATCTGCTGGTAAAAGTGAAGAGAAAGGAAGATTTCGTCATAGACCTTCCAGGTTTTGAAAACCTGGAAGGTCTCGACGCAGGGGATATTGTCAGCGAGTTGTTCCGGCGATTTTTCATGTCGTATGCCAAGGCAATCAACAAGCAGGAAGGGAGAGTTGGCAGTTTATTTCAGAAAAACTTTAAACGCCGGCTGGTACAATCCGATCCGCATTTTATCCATCTGATCTATTACATCCATGCCAATGCGCAATTGCACGATCTGTGTATGGATTTTCGCGATTGGCCATACAGCTCTTACCCATCCATGCTTTCAAGCAGTCCTACCCGTTTGATCCGGCAATATGTATTGGATAAATTTGAATCAAGACAGGCATTTGAACGGTACCACCAAGCGTATATAAATTTAAAAAACATTGAAGATTTGATAATTGAAGATTAGATTAGAATGAATAAATAAATAAAATAAAT
>JANRLZ010000499.1:0-14869 GCA_033762055.1 Saprospiraceae bacterium | reverse complement strand
GTACTACAATCGAAAACGACGACATTCATCTTTGGGCTACAAATCGCCCGAAAACTTCGAAAAAATGAAAGCACCAAAAACCTTTGAAAATCAACCAATACTCTCTTAGTAATTTGTCCGGCAAAACCGATCCACCTCAATCAACCCCTCAACCCTCTCAACCTTCTCAACTTCTATGTCTTCCTACATCCTCGCTATTGATCAGGGCACGACCAGCACGCGTGCCATCGTATTCGACAAACAAGGCAATACCATTGCCGTTGCCCAACAGGAAATCACCCAATATTTCCCCAAACCAGGCTGGGTGGAGCACAACCCGCTCGAAATCTGGGAATCGGTGCTGTTCACCGTCCGGGAAGTGATGGAAAAAGCAGGGCCGCATAACATTACCGCCATTGGCATCACCAACCAGCGGGAAACGACCGTCGTATGGGACAAACGCAGCGGGAAACCCGTGTACAACGCCATCGTTTGGCAAAGCCGACAAACGGTAGACATTTGCGAATCGCTCAAAGCACGGGGCCTCGACCCGGAAGTGCGCTACAAAACCGGATTGCTGATTGATGCCTATTTCTCCGGAACCAAAATCAAATGGATACTCGACCATGTACCGGGCGCACAAGCCGAAGCATTTGCCGGCAACCTGCTTTTTGGCACCATTGACTCCTGGATTCTCTGGAACCTGAGCGATGAACGCGTACACGCTACCGACTATACCAACGCCTCCCGCACCATGTTGTACAACATCCGGGAACTGACCTGGGACGCTGATTTGCTGGCGGCATTCGATATCCCCGCTTCCATGTTGCCGCGGGTCACCGATTCCTCAGGTATTTTTGGCCAGGCTCGCCTGGATTTGCTTGGTGTGGAAGGTATCCCGATAGCAGGCATCGCCGGCGACCAGCAAGCGGCGTTGTTTGGACAGGCATGTTTCAGCGAAGGCATGGCCAAAAACACCTATGGCACCGGCTGTTTTATGCTGATGAATACCGGCGCCAATGCCGTTGCTTCACAAAACGGGTTGCTTACCACAATCGCCTGGGGACTGAACGGCCAGGTCGAATATGCGCTGGAGGGTTCAATTTTTGTGGCAGGGTCGGCTGTAAAATGGATGCGCGATACGGTCGAACTTTTCAGCGACGCTGCCGACACCGAGCGCCACGCACTCAGCCTCGACTCGTCGGAAGGGGTGTACGTAGTTCCCGCTTTTGTCGGTCTGGGTACGCCTTATTGGGATTCGGAGGTGCGCGGGGCTATTTTCGGACTTACCCGCGGCAGTACGCGCAGTCACCTCATCCGTGCAACATTGGAAAGCGTGGCTTATCAAACCAGAGACGTGCTTTCCGTGATGGAACGCGATTCGGGCATCCAGCTCAAAGCCTTGCGTGTAGATGGCGGTATGGTGCGCAATAATTTTTTAATGCAGTTTCAGAGCGATCAACTGAAGGTGAATGTCGAACGACCGGTCGTACAGGAAACGACGGCGCTGGGGGCGGCTTACCTGGCCGGATTAGCAACCGGATACTGGAAAGACAAATCCGATATTGCACAAAACTGGCAACTGGATCGCAGTTTTGCTCCTTCCATGCCGCCTGATGTTGCCGAACAGTTGTACCGCGGCTGGTTGAAGGCCGTAGAGGCTGCAAGGGTGTTCAAACCATGACTTCGGTTTATTATGAAACAGCAGCCGGGCGGACACACGCCCTTCGATTTGGTCGGGGCGATACCCTGCTGATCGCTTTTCACGGTTTTTCGCAACAGGCATCGTCGTTTTTGTCCTTACCGGACGAACTGCTGTCTGCCTACACCGTACTTGCGGTTGATCTTCCGTTTCACGGACAAACGGAGTGGCTGGCTGCCGAGTTTTCACCCCGGGAATTGATTGAAATCATCACAGAAATACTGCGTTGCGAAAAACGCGAACAATATGCCCTGCTGGGGTTCAGTTTTGGAGCGCGACTGGCGCTGGTATTGCTACCGCTGTTACAACCCAAACCGGTAAAATTGTTTCTCTTTTCCCCGGAGGGGGTAAAAACCCTGGGAATGAATTCGGCGGAGCGGACGCCTGTTTGGTTGCGGCGAGTGTTATTTTGGCGAATTAAAAACCCTCGATGGTTATTGGTTGTCAGTCGTTTTGCTGAAAAATCAGGGCTGATTCCGGCATTTTACCGCCATTTTTTACAAAAAAATCTATCAGACCCTACAAGCACAAAACGGAGCTTCGGCTGCTGGCTGTCTTTGCGACATTTTCGGCTGAATGCCACTTTGATACAACACACGTTGAGAACCTTCCCCGTAAACACCGAAGTATGGGCTGGATTAAAAGACCCGCTGACAGACCCGCTTGCGCTCCAAAACTGCTTTGAAAAACTCCCCGGCGTAAGCATCAAATGGCTGGAAAAAGGACACCGTTTGTGGTAGTCAGGCGGGGCGACGCATCGGCTCGCCCTTTTCATTTTCAAAAAAACGGAGCGACAGTATTTCGCCATCAAAGACGGCATAGGAACAATGGAACATCCATTCGCCCAGGTTTACATATCGGCTTCGTCCGTTGTCGAGCAGCCAGTCAATCGGCAGATGCCGGTGACCAAAAATGAAATAATCGGGGGCGAATCCCTGTTCAACTTTTCGATTACAGTATTGCAGGAGCCATTCCCGTTTTTCGCCCAACCAGGCACGTTCTTCGGGCGGAGTGGCCGAACGGCTGGTTTTTGAAGAAAAGTTGGCCAGCCGGGTGCCGAGATCCGGGTGAAACCAGCCGAACAACCATTGACTGAAAGGATGTACAAATACTTTCTTCATGCGTTTGTAACCTAAATCGCCGGGGCCCAGCCCGTCGCCGTGACCGATGAGAAAAGTTTTACCGTGTATTTCACAGGTTATTGGCTGGCGATGCACCGGAATGCCGAATTCCTGCTCGAAATAACCAAACATCCACAGGTCGTGGTTACCGGTAAAAGCAGTAACGGGGATGCCGGCGTCGCGCACTTCGGCCAGTTTGCCCAAAAAGCGACTGAACCCTTTGGGAATAACCGTTTTGTATTCGAACCAAAAGTCGAACAGGTCGCCTACGAGGTAAATGGCTTCGGCCTCCGGCGCCACCTGGTCGAGCCAGCGACAGATTTGCCGCTCCCGGTCACGGCTGCTCAGGCGTGCATCCACGCCCAAATGAAAGTCGGAAGCAAAAAAAGTCTTTTTTCTGGTCATGCTCAGGCCGCAAAGGTAGCAGGGCTTGCCGGTTGTTCACAGGGGTTCGTATCATTGCACCCGAAAGTGTTTATCCACCCATTAATTGAACTAGTTGCGGAGAGTGTCATTTCAAAAAAACTCTCTGTAAAATGTTTGTCGCAACGCAATGAATTTATCCAGAACCCTCCTTATTGCCCTGGCTGCCCTGGCCGTTGCCGTGGGCCTTCATTTGATCCCCGGTATAGCGCCGGAAATACAAATGGCATTCCGCTGGATCGCCGTGGCGGCGTTTTGCGCTTACGGCTGGTTCGCCCGCTCGCTCACTACCTGGATTCTTATCAGCATGCTGGTCGGATTTGAGGTGGGGCTGGATATGGGCAAATCGGCCAAGGACTTTGATGTACTGAGTACTATTTTTATCAAATTGATCAAAACGGTCGTCGGCCCGCTTCTTTTTTCCACCCTGGTCATCGGCATTGCCGGACAAGGCAGCGGCAAACAAATGGGGCGCATCGCCTTAAAAGCATTCACCTATTTTCTTGCTGCCACTTCTATTGCACTGGTCATTGGTTTGCTTGCCATCAACTTTACCCAGGCCGGCGCCGGTATTCAGCAGGCAGAAAACAAGGATAAAGTTGTTGTGCCTGCCGCCGATTTACAGGCCAAAGTAGATACCAAAAAGAATGAACTGCAAATGCTGTACGGCGACCGGGTGGTAACGGTAAAACCGCCCGATCCGAAACTGGAGTGGAAACAAACCCTGCTCCACACCTTCCCGGAAAACGTGGCTAAAATGGTATATGAGGGAGCGGTATTACAAATTGTGGTTTTTAGTTTGCTCTTTGCCCTCGGCTTGCGACAAGTATCAGAGCATCACCGCATTGTGATGATTAACTGGTGCGAATCGTTGTCGGAGGTGATGTTCAAATTTGTCGGCATCATCATGTATTTCGCCCCATTTGCCGTCGGCGGCGCACTGGCATCCACCATCGGCGACAAGGGATTGGGGGTGATGGTGAATCTTGCCAAATTGCTCGGCACCCTGTATCTCGCGCTGTTTGTGTTTGTGCTGGTGGTGTTTGTGCCGGTGTTGTTTTTCTTTAAAATTCCGATTAGAAAATTTATGCGCGCCATTTACGAACCGGCTTCACTGGCATTTGCCACAGCCAGTTCGGAGGCCGCCCTGCCGCAAGCGATGAAAGCGATGGAAAAATTTGGCGTCCCGCGCAAAATCGTCTCCTTCGTATTGCCCACCGGCTACAGTTTCAACCTCGACGGCTCCACGTTGTACCTGGCCCTGGCTTCCATGTTTTGTATCCAGGCGGCCAACATGACCGACCAGTTTACCTGGGATAAACAACTGATACTCATGGCCACCCTGCTACTGACATCCAAAGGAGTGGCTGCTGTCCCCCGCGCCTCCCTGGTCATACTTACAGCCACCGTGCTGCAATTCGGCATTCCGGAATGGCCCATTGCCATCATTCTTGGCGTGGATGCACTTATGGACATGGGACGCACCTGCATCAACCTTATTGGCAACTGCCTGGCTTCGGCGGTGGTGGCGCGTTGGGAAGGCGAATTTGATGATACGGCAGCTGATGCAGATTGAAAAGAATTAACCATGCTGAATCAATGACGCATCAAAACAAACCGGTCCAACTGGCAGTATTTGCTTCCGGCGGAGGGAGCAATGCCCACCGGATTATGGAATATTTTAAAGACTCCGACCGGATACGGGTTGCCCTGGTGGTATCCAACAAACGGGAGGCCGGTGTGCTGCAAATCGCCGCTGCATACGGGATTCCATCGCTGGTTATTGATCGAAAATCGTTTTATGACAGCACGGACATTTTGAAATCGCTGCAACATTTTGACATCGGGTTTATTGCTTTGGCCGGATTTCTGTGGCTGATCCCGGCTTATTTAGTACGGGCTTTTCCAGGAAAAATCCTGAACATTCACCCTGCATTGCTGCCCAAATACGGCGGCAAGGGGATGTACGGTCACCATGTCCACGAAGCGGTCAAAAAAGCGGGCGAGACAGAATCCGGGCCGACCATTCACTTTGTCAATGAACAGTACGATGAAGGGGATGTGGTGTTTCAGGCGCGTTGTTCAATTTCGACCGACGACACTGCCGAAGATATCGCCCGGAAGGTGTTGCAACTTGAGCATCTGCATTACCCGACGGTCATTGAACAGGTTATTCTGAACGCATGAAAAAGTGGTTAACCGTCGTCGGCGCAGTGTTTTTCCCCGCGCTTTGCGTAGCGCAACCGATTTCAACGCTGTTGCGCAACGCAGAACGTGCCGCCGAAGCCGGGTTGCACCTCGAAGCCGCTGAATTATGGGAGCGCGCCGGCCGACTCAAAGACAGCGACCCTGCCCTGCTGTACCAGGCTGCAGAAGCCTTCGCACAAGTACGCGACTATCACCGTGCAGCCGATTGCTACCGGGTGGCAAGCACCGATACCCGCTTCCCCCTGGCCCCATTGCGTTATGCACGCGCGCTGAAACAACAAGGCCGATATGAAGAAGCGGTACAGGCTTTCGACGTTTTTGCAACGAATTATCGAGGGGCGCACAAGGCGGTTATGACCGCAGTGACCGAGAATGAAATAGCAGGCTGTCAACTGGCACTTACAAACAAGGAAAACACTGATACCCTGCGCGTCATCGGGCTGTTGGGCGACGTTTTGAACAGCCCGGAAAATGAATTTGCCCCCATCCCCTTCTCCGATGATCTGTTGTATTTTTCCCGAACCGCAGGTCGGCGCGCCCAGCTGTTGCGGAGTGTGCGAAAAAACCATGAATGGGCTGCCGCCGTGGAAGCCGTATTGCCGGAAGCCGTTTCGGCTCGATTCGGCTCGGGCAGTTTTACCACCGACGGACAGCGATTTTACTATACCCAATGTGAGGACGCTTGTCCGGCTATGAATGGCGGCAGCGCGGCCCCTGTCCCTTGCGCCATATATTGTTTGAGGCGATCGGAAGAGGGCTGGATGCCGCCAGAGCGACTTCCGGCCTACATCAATATGGAGGGAAGTACGGCACTTCACCCGCAAGTGGCACGGGTTGGCGGCATCGAGTATTTATTTTTTGCGAGCAATCGGACCGGCAGCCTGGGTGGACTTGATTTGTTTGTGTCGGAGCGTCCGGCTGATTCCGAAGGACTGGATTTTTCGTTTCCTCAAAACCTGGGCCGACGTATTAATACCGGCGCCGACGAGGTGACACCCTTTTATGAAACTTCGACCGAGACATTGTGGTTCAGCAGTTTGGGGCATCCGTCGTTGGGCGGAATGGATGTTTTCAGCGCCCAACGCGAGGGCAACGATTGGTTGCCGGTGCAAAATGCCGGAATTCTGATCAACTCTGCTGCTGATGATTATTTCTTCACCCCCTGGAAAAACGGTGAAGGCGCTTATTTTTCTTCCAATCGCCGGCGCAGCGCTGCAGAGCCGACCACAACCGATGATAATATCTGGCACATCAAATGGTGATCGCCGCTGCCTATCTTTGTCCCATGACTTTGCGGAACATTGTAACCCTGGCAAGGCCCGAACACTGGGTAAAAAACCTGTTTGTGTTTCTTCCTGCTTTTTTTGCCGCTCGTTTGGCGGAAGGCGAGGTGTTGCGAAATGCAGTGCTGGGGTTTATTGCATTTTCGCTTACGGCCTCGGCGGTGTACGCGCTTAATGATCTGGTGGATGCCCCACAGGATCGCAACCATCCGGACAAGTGCCGCCGCCCGATCGCAAGTGGCGCCATTAAACGCTGGCAGGGCATTGCAATCATGGCGGTGTTGCTTGCGGCAGGTCTGTGTTTATCCGCTTTTTTGCGATCAGAAATACTGGTATTATGTGCGCTATATTTTTTGGTAAATGTTGCTTACTCCCTCTCGCTCAAACATTTAGCCATCATTGACGTATCATTGATCGGGTTGGGATTTTTGTTGCGGGTACTGGCCGGCGGCGCAGTGACCGGCGTAGCCGTTTCGCACTGGCTCATCGTGATGACTTTTTTGCTCGCGCTGATTCTGGGTTTGGCCAAACGCAGGGGCGAATACATGGTAGCAATGGGAGAAAATAATTTCCGCAAGTCGCTCGAAGGGTATAACCTGCCTTTTTTGGATATGAGTATGGTGGTTTGCTCCACAGTAGCCATCGTTGCCTACTTGATGTATTGTTTTTCGCCGGAAGTAACCGGTCGGATCGGGAGCGACAAGATTTTTTACACGGCGTTTTTCGTGGTAGTGGGCATACTGCGTTACCTGCAACTCACCCTGGTTTTCGGAAAAACCGAATCGCCCACACGGGCGCTGCTGCGCGACGGTTTTTTACAAATTGTTCTGCTGGCCTGGATCGGCTCCTTTGCCTGGTTGTTGTATGGGAAAAAGTGGTTGGCAGCGATATAAACAAGTAAAAACGGTCGAGTCGTTGGCGCATTGATCTGTCAACTTCTTTGATGAAGGAAACGGAGAAAACTATTCAGACCAAATCGGTGATAATCAATTTATTAACCACAATATTTCCGGAATTTTACCTTGAGAAAAGAGGATTTTCGGTTACATTTGCCCCATGTGCCGTCAAATGGCCCACATTACTAAGCAAAATTAACTTTTCTCAATTCGAACATGGCTTACAAATTGATCGAAATCAAAGGCATTGGCCCGGTTTACGCCGCTACCCTCAACGAAAAACTTGGCGTAAGCACCACGGAAGAATACCTCGAACTGGCTGCATCAAAAAAAGGACGTGAAGAGGTTGCCAATAAAACCGGAATCGCCGAAAGCCTCATCCTGAAATGGGCCAACATGGCCGATTTGTTCCGTATCAAAGGCATCGCTGAAGACTTTTCTCACTTGCTCGAACTCTGCGGTGTAGATACCGTCAAAGAACTTCGCACCCGCAATGCCGCCAACCTGCATGCCAAACTCAGCGAAGTGAATGCCGCTGAAGGCCACGCAGGCCGTACGCCCCGCCTTGATGAGGTGGAAAGCTGGATCGCTCAGGCAGGCGAAATGGAACCAAAAATGACTTATTGATTCCATCGTGCCAATGAGGCTGTCTAAAGTTTTTTCAACGATTGCCTTTTGGGTTCCGACTGCGTTAAATTTTGCCGTCATAAATTCCGGCTCTGACGGCAAAATTTGCCTTGTCTCATCTCAAAATCCATTAAAAGTCAATTGTTGAAAAAACTATAGACAGCCTCAATTAGAAAATCCCCTCTGATTATCGTCGGAGGGGATTTTTTTATTGAGGCAGGCTGACTTATGTTTTTTGTCGGCTGCCTTTTTTAAAATCGAAACATCACATATGCCTTCGCAAAAAACGGCGTACCTGGCGTGTAATGAATTTCAGTAACCGGTTCGATCTCACCCTGCAAACGCGATTCCGTTTCAAATTGCGCCTCTTTCCAGGCTTGGTTCAAAATATTTTGGGCATTCAGCCCGAATTCCCAGTCGCCCTGCTTCCAGCCTGCTACAGCATCCAGCAGGAAATAACCTTCAGCCACGAGGCTGTTGTCACTGTTAGCAGGGCGGTCGCCCAAATGCCGGAAACGCAAGCTTCCAAAAAAGCCCTTTTTTTGGTCCCAAACCAATCCACCGGCCGCTGTCCAGCGCGGCGCCAGCGGGATCAACTGCGCCCCTTCGGGCTCCTCCATCGCGCGGGCACGGGAATACGTCGCGTCGGCGTCCACAAAGAGATGACGCAACACCTGCAAACGCGCTGAGATATCAAATCCAAGGCGCAATGTCTTGCCACCCGGCTCCACCACCGCTTCATCACCTACATACACAAATTCCTGTTCCAGTGCAAGCCACCAGGCTGCTACATTGAACAAAAGCGATTCATCCGGTTTGAAAATAGCGCCCACATCGGCGCCCAGCGCCCGGGGTAAAATCTGTTGCGCACGCTGCGGAATCACGACCCGCGCATCGTTGGAATGAAAGCCATACCCGCCACTCAGGTAGAAGCGCAGGCGGTTTAAGGGGTCAAAATAGAGATTGAGTTTGGGACTCACCACTGCAGCCGTTTCGCGACCCGGGGCATAGAGCGAATCGAGTTTGTCTTCATAAGCAAACTGAAAAATATCGGCCCGCAACCCGGCATTCATGGTGAATTTGGGCGACAAACGCCAGGTTTCCGCCACATAGGCGCCTGTATTCGTTTGGTTTACATCGCCCAGCGCCAGTCGGGAAGCAGTAAATGTGCGCTGCACTGAGCGGCTCAACTCGGAGTCGGAAGTACGATCATTTCGAAAAAACAGCCCAATCTCCGTATCCAAAGGTTTATTCAGGAATTCCCCCTGAGTCTGGTATACGCCGTTGTATCCGAAAATCCGACGGCGTTCTTTTTGCCTGATCTGGTCGCCGCGCAGCGGATCTTCTTTGAAAAATGTAAAATTGGAATAAAGTTCGAAGCCATAGTCGGAGTAAAACAACTGGTTTTTAAACAGCCGATTGCCCGGTAGCGACTTCATGTGTTCAAAATTGAAATTGTAGCGATGGGTCGTACCGCCTTCCGTATCATCAATAGCCCCAAAACGACCGATTATACCATTAGCCACAGCACGTTCAGGGATTTGCCCGGATGCATCCCAACTGCTTTGGAATGCCGATGCTGAAAGGGTGACACGCTGATCGTCGTCCATTAAAGCGCGGTATTTTCCCAACAAATTAAATCGGCTAAATGCCTGCGGGCTATCGAAATAGCCATCGGAATAGTAGGTTTCCGAAGCGATATAGGCAGAACGGTTGCGGCGCTCGGCATTTTTCCCCAACAGGTTGAAAGCGCCAACCGCCCGAGCCGTAGCAAATTGTCCGCCTTCTACTTTAAAAAAAGAGCGTTCGAGTACATCCGCCGTTTTGAACCGAACCAGTCCAGCGGTGGTAAAATCGCCGGCGGAGGCATCGTAAGCACCTTTCTTAAATTCAACATTATCAATAATTTCCGGAATTACAAAATGCAGATCGGCATAGCCTTGTCCATGGGCGTGACTGACCATATTTACCGGCAAACCATCAACACTGAGGTTAATATCGGTGCCATGATCAATATCGAAACCGCGCAGGAAAATTTGCTCGGCCTTGCCGCCTCCGGCATGTTGTGCGATGAACAATCCCGGCACGGTACGCAGAACATCCTGCGTCGTTGTGATGGGCCGGGTACGAATATCCAGCGCGCTGATGGTTTGGAAAGGTTGGCCGGTGGAGGTTTTCACCTCTACATCCTGCAAATTCAGGGGAGCAGTTTCCAGATCAATGCGCAATGTAGTCGTTTCGGCATCGCGTACATTGACAAGTTCGAGCGTTTTGCTTTCGTAACCGATAAACTGGATACTGAGGGTGTACGTACCGGCGGGTAAATTGTTGAAACTGAAAAAACCCAGGGCATTGCTGTGCGCATATTGCCCCCCGGGGTCAAGGCGAACGGTTGCGCCGGCCAATTCAACCCCCGAACCCTTCTCAATTATTTGTCCCTGAATTGAACCATTGTGTTCGTGGGCCAGCGCGGCATTCAGCCCCATTAACCAGCAAAAAAGCGGTAGAAATAAAAGATGTTTCATGTGAAGGTCTATGTTTATAGATTTGACCTCCAATGTACGAAACAGCGCCGAATTTGGTTTTTTTTGCCTTCCGGATTTAGGAACATGTCTGGATTTTCCTGATCCAGACATGTTCCATGGCATGCAAGTATTATCTCACGATCACTTTTTGCATGGCATTGCCCCAACTGAGGCAGTACAAACCGGCGGGCAGCCCCGTCAGCGATAAAATTTGCTGCGATTGGGCATGCAGGGAAAGCACCACGTGTCCGGTAGCATCGGTCAGCAGCAGCCGTCCCTCCATTTTTTTGCCCGAAAGTGTTACATTTAATACATCGGAAGCGGGGTTAGGAGCGACCTGAAGGTGGTAACTGGCAGACCAGTCGGGGGCCGTGTTTGTAGAAACAGTTTCATTATTTTCACCAAAAGTAGGCGCCTGTATCACAAATGGGCCGGTACCATTGGGCACACGTGCATAACCCTGATCGGGGGTTTGCTGATCAAAACTGATGTTATCAACAAAGGCGGTGTCAGGTGTTACCAGGCTGAGCGTTTCGCCGGATGCGCTGAGTTTGAAATTGGCATGAAAAGCCCCCTGATCCTGGTCTTCATCGGCCCAAACAATGAGATAGCCATTGGCGGGTATAACGGTATTTTCGGGAAAAATCCATTTGCGGAGGTTGGCGGGGTTGTCGGAAAGCGCATAACCGGATATATCTACGTTTTCGCTGCTCAAGTTATAGAGTTCAATCCAGTCTTCGTACTCACCTGCTTCATCAGTAACTGTATTCGTATTGGAAGCCATGATTTCGTTGATAACGACGGCTGTATTGCCGGCCCAGTTGACGCCCACATGGTAATAATATACATCGTGTTCGGCGCCAACCGGCAGATAGGCGACCGTACGGGCGGTGTTGTTGGCGGCGGCTTCGAGGTAAAAACGCACCAGGGTTCCGGTAGCAAAGCCGGGAATTTGCGCGCCAAATACGCCGTCATTGGCGGCGCCGTCGTTGTTCAATCCGTCGTCATACATCGTCACCCGCGTAAAATTACCATACGCGGCGGGACAATAATAAAGGGTTACCGCCGAGAGTCCATTCCCGTAGGCGGCGTTTACGTTCACCGTTACAGCTTCACCGGCTACTGGATCCGTCCAGAGGCCATTGGAATTTTGCATAACAACATTGTCGAGCGTTGGCGGTGTTACATTCAGTTCCGTATTATTGAGCAGGTTGTTGCGGTGGTTTTGAACGAAATTTTTGATGTTGGCTCTTTCGGTGTTATATTGGGCATAGGAGTACAATTTTTTGGGATCAGCCTGTACTTCTGCATTAATGAGCGCATCGTAAGTATCAATCAGCGCATTATACTCCGCCGTATTCATTTCATCGGCGATGAGGGTGCGGAAATGTGCCAGATACCGCTGCCGGATGGTGGGTACTGCCAACAAGCGGTTGAGCAGCGGGTAGTTGACTTTTGTTTCGTTGTAAAATACCCCCCAGTTCACGGCATTGCTTTTCATGACCGAGTTACCGTCGAATTCCAGCGGCGTGATGCGTTGGGTTTCGGGTTCCCAGTACAGATAGTAGTCCATTTTACCTTTGAAGATGTAGCTGTCGTCGTCGCTGAACGCAATTTCGGAAGCAAGAAACCAAAGCGTACGATCAAGGTCGAGCACCTGCGACACCTCTGCTTCGAGCTGGGTAAGCGGCGTGGTATTGAGTACTTCACAGGCATGCACCAGATCGTCCCAGGGGTTGGGCTTGTTGGCTGTTTTCAGGGTGTAATACTCCTGGTATTCAGTGGTGTCGTTGCCGAGGAAATTTAGGGCAGCTGTGCCATCGCCCCAACCACCACCCGGACCACCGATACCGGGGGGACGATCAGCGCGCCAGCGCGTGCCGTTGTTACTGAAAAACCATTCCTTCAGATAATCGCCGTTGAGTTGCTGAATGTGGGGGTAAATGCCCCAGCTAGCGCCGTTGATGAACAGTCGGACATAGCTTGCCTTGGCTGCCGGCACATGGCGGCGAATCTGATGAAGATAGGATACCTCGCGCATAAATGAGGCATCTTCGAAGGCGTTATTGAGGTTCAAGGTGGAATAACCTTCCAGATTTTGCCCTTCCACGGCATAATCCATGGTTATATTGAATGATTTTTTGTCGGAGTTTTGGGCTTGCATATAGGAGGTCTGGCCTTTGAATCGAACCCCTACGTTGAAAAAGGTATCGCCTTCCACGACCATGGTTGCCGGTAAATCGGTATGACTCACGTAGTTGTCTTTCAACTGTTGCCAGAAATCGGGTTGAGAAAACCAGAGATGGAATTCACGGATCACACTTTCGTCGTACAGCCCGCTGGCAGGCCTTCCATTGGTGTACAGGATATGCTCATCTTCAGCAAAATACATAGAAGAGGGCAAGTTTTGACCCTCGGCGACCAGTGTGAAAAAAAGCAGGGAAAGAGCGGCAAAATGTTTCATATTCAATGCAAGAAAGGATAGGAGAATGGCTTATTTATCGTTTTTCGAGCCAAAGGCACATGCCTGAAGGCAATTACCCGGTTGCATTCTACACGAAAAAACGGGCAACCGGGTTGCGTCATTGCAAAAATTATTATCCGCCCCATTGGATGCTTTCAATCTGCCCGGGTTTACTTTTATGCGTTTTTTTCGTTTGAAAAGATGATTTTACTTTATGAACATCTGGATAACATCTACCGGCTGCCCGAACCGGCAAGAAGTGAATTTGGAGCACGATGGCGTTTTATCGAACAGGAAAAAGGGCGGCATTTGTTGCGTGAGGGGGTGGTAAGCGATTATTTTTACTTCATCGAACAAGGCGCTGCGCGAATTTATTACCACAAAAAAGATCGGGAAATTACGGAATGGCTCGCTTTGGGGCCCAACTTTTTCTTTTCTATTCGCAGTTTTTTTGAACGCACCCCCAGTCATCTTTCCATTCATTTGCTCGAAAACGCCCAATTGTGGTTGCTGCATCACGACGATCTGATGCAACTGAGTGCCCAATACCACGAGGTAGAAAAACTTCAGCGACGGATCGTCACGCGCTCGCTGATACTCTCTCAGATCCGGATGGAAAGTATCCAGTTTGAAAGTGCGCAACAACGCTATCAACGACTTATCACACAAAACCCGGACATCGTTCAACGCGTACCGCTGGCATATATCGCCTCATTTTTGGGAATTACACAGGAAACACTCAGCCGGGTACGGAATATGCGTTGAACATTATTTGACATTTGTCAAAACACATCGCAGCCCCGTTGCCCCATCTTTGCAGGGTAATTGCTGCGCAGCGTTTTTTTCATCGCCGATCTTCCTGTACAAAGCCTGAGCAGGGCTACGACAGGCAATCGAATTTTTTTAAAAACATGAAAAAATCGCTTTTTTCGTCTGTTCTCCTGTTGCTGCTTTTTTCTGTCAAAATCTACGCACAAACCCAACTCCCTCAGTTAGGAAAGGCGCCGGTGTCTGCCGTAGTGGCTGCCATGACGCTGGAAGAAAAAGTCAGACTGATTGTAGGTACCGGTATGCGTATGAGTGATCTCAATGCTGCCGGCGCTGCGCCCGCCAATCCGCCTGCCAACAACAGCAACGTCACCGGCGCCGTTCAGGGGGCCAGTTTTGCTGCCGGAGAATCCAGGGTACCCGGCGCTGCCGGTATCTTATATGAAGTGCCCCGATTGGGCATTCCCTCCATTGTACTGGCCGACGGGCCTGCCGGATTGCGCATCAATCCTGCCAGGAAAAGTGCGCCGAATGCTACTTTTTATTGCACCGCATTCCCCGTCGCAACGCTGCTCGCATCTTCCTGGGATGTAGAACTCGCCCAAAATATAGGCGTCTCCATTGGGAATGAAGTTTATCATTACGGGGTAGATGTTTTGCTGGCGCCTGCGCTCAATATTCACCGCAACCCGCTGGCCGGGCGCAATTTTGAATATTTTTCTGAAGATCCGCTGGTATCCGGAAAAATGACATCAGCGCTGGTAACAGGCATACAATCGGAAGGTGTCGGTACTTCGATCAAACACTTCGCTGCAAATAATTCCGAGACCAATCGGATGATGTTGAATACCGTGGTGAGCGAACGGGCTTTAC
>JANRLZ010000498.1:0-6480 GCA_033762055.1 Saprospiraceae bacterium | reverse complement strand
TGTACAACAGCACGGGGCAAGTCCTCACCACCCGGCAACCCGCCCGGGGTGAGACGAGCCTGGTTTTTGGGGTGGAGAGTTACCCGCCCGGCGTTTATTGGTTGCGGGTGGAAGGCGTGGTGATAAAGGTGCTGCGGATGGCTGGTTTTTGATGACAAAATCCCGATTTGCATCGGCATAAAAAAAACGCCCCGCCGGCAAACCGACAAGGCGTTTTTTGTAACATGCGCGTATACGCGTTTATCCTTCGAGCGCTGCGGCGCCGCTCACAATTTCGCCCAGTTCGGTCGTGATGGCCTCCTGGCGTTTTTTGTTGTAGTGAATTTTGAGCGTCTTGAGCAGTTCTTCTGCATTTTCCGTGGCCTTGTCCATGGCCGTCATACGCGAGCCGTGTTCAGAGGCTTGAGTATCAAGCAGACACTTGTGGAACGACAGTTGCAAAATGCTGGGTACGAGGGTCTCCAGCAGTTGTTGTTGGTCGGGTTCAAAAATATAGTCGGCCTTCGATGTTTTGGCGCCAACGGGCGCTTCCATTTTTGGAACGGGCAACCACTGTTCTGCGGTTGGGAACACGGTGGCAGCGTTTTTAAAGCGGCTGTACACCACTTCGATGGCGTCGTATTTACCATTGGTAAATTCTTCCATGCGTTCGCGTGCCACGGCGCTAACGTTGTCGTAAGCCGGGTTGTCGTACACCGGAATGTAATCAACGATAAAGTTCATATCGCGGAAACGACGGCGGAAGTAGTCGTAGCCTTTCCGTCCGATAAACAACACGCTAACATTGCCCTCCCGGCGTTGTTTGCCATATTTTTCGTTGATAAGCGCCACGGTTTCCTTGCAAATATTGGTGTTGAATGCGCCGCAAAGTCCCCGGTTGGAGGTCATTACAACGATCAATACCTGCTTAACCTCACGCGCTTTGCCAAAACTCGTGTCGCCCCCTCCATCGAGGTTCGAGAGAATATTGGAAAGCATACGGTTCAAACGATCGGCATACGGGCGCACCTGTACAATGGCATTTTGCGCTTTGCGCAACTTGGCCGCCGAAACCATTTTCATGGCTTTCGTAATCTGTTGCGTATTGATAACCGACTTGATCCGTTCGCGTACTTCTTTTAAACCACCAGCCATTTTTATGTAAGGATGAGGGATGAAGGATGAGGGATGAGGGATGAGGGATGAAGGATGAGGAATACAATAATTGCAATCCATCCCTCATCCTTCATCCCTCATCCTTATTTTTTGTATCCGCCGGCGAGGTCGGCTGCCAGTTCTTTCATTTTGGCGAGGCTGCCGTCGTCGAGTTTGCCTTTGCGGAATTCTTCGAGCACTTCGGGCAATTTATTTTCCATGCTCTCGAGGAACAGGTGTTCGAATTCCTGCACTTTGTCAAGGGGCACGTCGCGGAGCAGGTTATTGGTACCGAGGTAAATGATGGCCACCTGTTTTTCTACCGAAACAGGGCTGTACTGCGGCTGTTTCAGGATTTCCACGTTGCGTGCGCCTTTGGCCAGAACGGCTTGTGTAGCGGCGTCGAGGTCAGAGCCGAATTTGGCAAAAGCCTCCAGTTCGCGGTACTGCGCCTGGTCGAGCTTGAGCGTGCCGGCAATTTTTTTCATGGACTTGATCTGCGCGTTACCGCCTACGCGGCTTACGGAGATACCCACGTTGATGGCCGGACGAACACCGGCATTAAACAGGTTCGACTCGAGGAAGATTTGTCCGTCGGTGATCGAAATTACGTTCGTCGGGATATAAGCCGATACGTCGCCGGCCTGTGTTTCGATGATCGGAAGTGCCGTCAGCGAGCCACCGCCTTTTACCAGCCCTGCTTTTACAAGGCTCGGAGGCAGGTCGTTCATGGCGAGCGCTACTTCCTGGGTCTGGTTGATTTTGGCTGCACGTTCGAGCAGGCGGCTGTGCAGGTAGAATACGTCGCCCGGGTATGCTTCGCGGCCCGGCGGACGGCGGAGCAGCAGCGACACCTCGCGGTAAGCCACGGCTTGTTTCGACAAATCGTCGTAGATAATCAGCGCCGGGCGACCGGTGTCGCGGAAAAATTCGCCAATGGCGGCGCCGGCGAAAGGCGCATAGAATTGCAGCGGTGCAGGATCCGAAGCGGAGGCCGACACAATCACCGTGTAAGCCATGGCGCCGTACTCTTCGAGTGTGCGCGCCACGGTGGCAACCGTAGAAGCCTTCTGGCCGCAGGCAACGTAGATACAGAATACCGGTTCGCCGCGGTCGTAAAATTCTTTCTGGTTGATGATCGTATCAATGGCGATGGCCGTTTTGCCTGTCTGGCGGTCGCCGATGATCAATTCGCGCTGGCCGCGACCGATCGGAATCATGGCGTCAATGGCTTTTACACCTGTTTGCAGCGGTTCGTTTACCGGCTGGCGGTAGATAACGCCCGGGGCTTTGCGCTCCAGCGGCATCTCGTACTTGGCGCCGGCGATAGGGCCTTTGCCGTCAATAGGTTGGCCCAGGGGATTGACAACACGGCCAACAAAACCTTCGCCTACTTCGATAGAGGCGATCTGGCCGGTGCGCTTGACCGAAGAACCTTCGCGGATACCATCGGAAGCGCCCATGAGCACCACGCCCACGTTGTCTTCTTCCAGGTTCAATACGATGGCGCGGGTGCCGTTTTCGAATTCGACCAGTTCGCCCGATTGAGCGCGGTTCAGGCCGTAAACACGGGCGATACCGTCGCCCACTTGCAGCACGGTGCCTACTTCTTCGAGGTTGGTTTCAGCCCCGAAGCCCGACAGTTGCTGTTTTAATATCGCGGAGATTTCTTCCGGTCGTACGTCTGCCATATTCTTAGAATGTTGAGTGTTGGTTGTGGTGATTTTTGCGGCGCGCTCAGGCTGCCGTTAAAATCAATATTCTTTAATGTAGAGGTTCTTGGTGAACTCCGATTTCAATTCCATCAGTTTGTTGGCCACGGAGGCATCGTAACGTTTGTCGTCGAATTCGAGGACAAATCCGCCGATGATCTCCGGATCAACTGCCGTTTCGACTTCGAGGTTGGGGTGGGTGATGCCACTTTTCAGCATGCGGGTTTTCAGATCGGAGAGCACGGCTTCGCTGAGCGGAACGGCTGAAATCACTTTTACGGTCGTGATTTTTTGCATGTTCTTGTATTGCGCAGCAAATTCGGCAGCAATCTCCGGCAGGTACATTTCGCGTCCTTTATTGACCAGCAATGTGAGGTATGCCATGGTCAGCTGGTCCAGCGATTTGCCAAAAATCGCATCCAGCACCGCATTCTTTTTGTCGGCGCTGATGATCGGGCTTTTCAGCATGAGGTACAAGTCGCGGTTTTTGGCTGCGGCCGACAAGGCACTAATGTCGGCGCTTACCTGTGGCAGTTTGCCCTGCTCAATGGCGAGGTCAATCAGCGACTTGGCGTATCGTGTGGCGATTCTGGTAACAGACATCTTTGAGAGGGATGAGGGATGAAGGATGAAGGATGATAGACATCCGGGTTCATCGCAACGTCTTCTTCTTAGTTAAGATTGAGGTTGTCGGCCAGTGATTTGGCATAGGCCTCCTGATCGGCTTTATTGGCCAGTTCGCGACTCAGCAGTTTTTCGGCGATATCCACCGCCATTTGACCTGCCTGGTTTTTCAGCGACACCAGGGCAGCCTGCTTTTGGTTTTCAATGTCCTGCAGGGCGCTTTCCACTTTGCGTTTGTACTCGGCGGCGGCGCGTTCCTTGGCTTCGGCGATGATTTCGTCTTTGGCTTCCTTGGCTTCTTTCAGGATAGCCGAACGTTCTTCACGCGCCTGGGCGAGCAGTTTTTCATTTTCTGCCTGTAGTTGCGACATTTCTTCACGGGCGCGCTTGGCTTCATCGAGCGCATTCTGGATGTCGGTTTCGCGTTGTTTAAGCGCATTGCCGATCGGTTTGAAGGCAAAACGGCTCATCAGGAACCAGAAGATGAGGAAAATGACCGTCGTCCAGATCAATAAACCCGGTTCGGGTTTGAGAACATTAAAATCTGCCAGGAACAACATCGGAAAGATGAGTTTGAATTTTATGGATAATAGCCTGCGATTCAAAAAAATCGCCGGCTGGAATTGTCAAAAAAACCGGGCGATTGCGTCGCCAACCGCTTCGCGCCTGCCCGGTAGCATTTTTAGCCGTTCACGCCGGGAGCGGCAACGAAGAACGACAATACCATCGCCACCAGCGCGGCGCCCTCAACGAGAGCGGCCGTCAGGATCATGTTGGCGCGGATGTCGCCCGCTGCTTCAGGCTGACGGGCGATGCCCTCAACCGCTTTGCCACCGATTTGGCCGATACCAAGACCTGCGCCGATTACTGCCAGGCCTGCACCAATTGCTGCGTACATAGTTTATGAATGTATTGAGTGAAAATGCAAGTTAAATGGTTCAATGGTGTTCTTCTGCATGATGCCCTTCTTCAATGGCGGTGCCAATGTAAGTCGCGCTCAGCATGGTAAAAATAAAAGCCTGCAGGAAGGCCACGAGCAATTCCAGCGCCATCATAAACAGCGTGAGCGGAATGGAAGCGGCAATGCCTGCAAATGCGCCGCCCGTACTGGTGCCTACTTTACCCAGGATAAAAATGAGGCTGACGAACGACAATATTACAATGTGCCCGGCCGTGATGTTGGCGAATAGACGCAACAACAGGGTGAAAGGCTTGAGAAACAATCCAAGAATTTCGATCGGGGTCAGGATCAGGATTTTCAGTACTGCCGGTACGCCGGGCATCCACAGGGTGTGTTCCCAGAAATGTTTGTTGGCACTGAAAGTCGAGATCAAAAAGGTAATCAGCGCCAGTACGATCGTGATCGAAATATTACCCGTTACATTGGCGCTGCCGGGGAAAAAGGGAATCTGCCCGATCAGGTTGAGGCCGAGGATAAAGAAAAAGGCCGACAACAGGTAAGGCATGTATTTTTCGTACTTCGGGCCGATATTGGGTTTGGCCACTTCATCGCGAATAAAGGTGTAGAACGGCTCGATAAAGTTTTGCAAACCTTTGGGCGCCTGTCCTGTGCGACGCGTGGCCGTATTGGCTACAGAGCGGAATACCAGAAACAGGATCAACGTGGTGAGCAACATGGTAAATACGTTGCGCGTAACGCTGAAATCCTTGAAACTCGTAACACCGCCACCCAAAATACCGCCGTCATAGGTGGTTTTTGCTTCAAGCGGCACACATTTTCCGTCAATGACGGCATGGTATTGTGTTTTCTTTTTGCCGCCTTCTCCTTCCACCTCTTTGTGGGTATATTGTGCTACTTTGAAATCGCCGTTTTCAAACGCTGCGTCTTTAAGGCGCATCACACTGCCATGTACCAGCACGTAACCATTGTGAGAATTCTCGCCGTTTCCGTGGTGATGCGGGTGGAAAGCGGACGACATGCTAAACATCCATCCTTTCTCCGATTGCAGAATAACCGGGAGGTGGAAATAGAGATCGCCGATGATGTTGATGACGTTGGCATCGGAGATGTGATGAACGGCATTTTCGCCGGCATTGAACTCGCCCGGCTTCTTTTCATCAATGGGATGACCACAATCGCCGTGCGAATCGGCGTCGGAATGGGCAGTTTCGGCATTCGCAGGCGGAGTATGCGATTCGGTCGGATGCGACTGCGAGGTAGGAGGCGTTTCATGCTGGGCAAGGACCGCTGTGCTCAACCCGCTGAAAATCAATGCTATCCAGAATTTGCGTATGCCAATCATAACTTTTTTCGGAAAAGGCTTTTTCAAAACCGCCGCAAAGGTACAATGACCTTTTCTGATAAAAAAAACAAGAAAATAATTTTTCCCGAAAAAAATGTTGTGAGCAGGGGTAATAGGGGCGGGGTCGCGGAATTATATTTGGAATGACTCTGCCTAAAAGCCGTAATCGGGTTAAAAAAGGGTGCCTTCCCGCCTCGGCGGTACGGCGCCGATATGCTTGTAGGCTTTTTCGGTGGCCGTGCGACCGCGGGGGGTACGCTGGATAAATCCTTCCATGATCAAAAACGGTTCATGCACCTCCTCTATCGTACCCGGCTCTTCCCCGACAGCGGTCGCAATCGTGGTAAGCCCTACCGGGCCGCCTTTGAATTTGTGGATGATCGTGTGCAGAATCCGGATGTCCATATCGTCCAGTCCGGCTTCATCCACATCCAGGGCGGCCAGTCCGTAGCGGGCGATTTCCTGGTTCACAGATCCGTCGCCTTTGATCTGGGCAAAATCGCGGATCCGTCGCAGCAGGGCATTGGCGATGCGCGGTGTGCCGCGGCTTCGCCGGGCAATTTCATGCGCGCCTTCCGCTGCAATTGGAATCGAAAGAATGGCTGCTGAACGGTGTAAAATCCGCTCCAGCGTGGCTACATCATAATAATCGAGGTGACAAGTGATGCCAAAACGGGCGCGAAGCGGCGAAGTAAGCAGGCCCATACGCGTGGTAGCACCGATCAGTGTAAAGGGATTGAGCGTGA
>JANRLZ010000497.1:0-7845 GCA_033762055.1 Saprospiraceae bacterium | reverse complement strand
TCCTTATCTGGGCTTTTTTGGCGCTGCTGTTTTTGGTGGCGGGGTGAAGGCGCTAACAAATTCTTTTTGAATTCATATTGAAATTTTATTTTTGTCGCTTGCATCAATGCGGCAAGAACCGGCACGTCGCCGTGTTATGTGTAAAAGGAATGGTGTTTACCTAATTCCATCCTGTTTGCCGAACCAATCTCAAAAATCACCGTATAATCCCCTTGTTCTCTCTGGGCCTTCGCGTATAGGACATCACACGAAAAGTCAGGTATTAGAACATGTATAGAATTCCCTCCATCCGCTGCAAGCGCCAAATTTAGTCCTGGACTGCGTTGGCTTTTTTCGCCGTAGCCTCCGGCTACGTCTGCAAAAGCCGCCTTGCTCAAAACTAAATTTGTACGCTTTCGCTGGATCAAGGAAATCCAGACATGTTCTTAATCCATCGTGTACACCTTTAAAACGAACCCATTTTGAAACATCTGTTACCCTTGTTGTGCTTCCTGAAGTTCGGCGTTTTTTTTGTCGCCGGCCAAACACCGGCTGCCCGTCTTCAACTGGCCGCCTGTACGAGTAGTTGTACCGGCGAACTGGGAGAAAATATCTACCCGAACGGCGATTTTGGCGCCGGCATCCCGAATGTGGTTCCCGTCAATCCCGGACTCGCGCCGGGTTACATCTATCAACCCAGTCCGCCGCCCAACGACGGTTATTACTGCATAGCCAATTCGACCGCCAACTGGGGCTGGTTTGCTTTCGATGCCTGGATAAATATCGAAGACAACGGTCCGGAACCCAACGGGTACATGATGGTGATCAATGCCAGTTATCCGCCGGGCATTTTTTTCGAAAACGAAGTGGCGGTATGCGAAAATACCCTCTACGAATTTTCCATTGATGTTATCAACCTGTTTGAAGACCATTCCCCGCAATCCATACGACCCAACCTGACGTTTTTGATTGATGGTGTCGAACAGTGTGAAACAGGAGATATTCCGCTCGACGAACAATGGCATACCATCCGTTTTTCGTTTACCACGGCGCCCGGACAGACCACGGTCTTGCTCGGCATGCGCAACAATGCGCCGGGCGGTTTTGGCAATGACCTGGCGATTGACAATATTTCTTTCCGCGCCTGCGGCCCGGAAATTACCAGTTCAGACACCGCCTGGTTTTGTCAGGCGGCCCCGGCGCAACTGGAAGTTGTTTTGCAAAACCCGCCTTACGCCTATCCGGTGTACCAATGGCAGGTGTTGGTCAATGGGGTCTGGCAGGATGTCCCCGGCGCCGACAGCACGGCGATCATGGTTCCCAACCCACAGGATGGCGATGTATATCGCCTGCTGATCGCTTCCGACGCGCCCAATTTGTCGCTGAGCAACTGCCGCGTCGTATCGCAGGAAATCCACCTCATGCAGGCGCCTCCACTTTCCGCCGCCGCCGCCGGTTCAGACGCACTTTGTTACGCCGCCAGCAGCGCCACGGCAAGTGCACAGGCAATCGGCGGATTGTCACCTTTTTCCTATGCCTGGAGCAACGGGGCCAACACGCAAACGATCAACGGCATTTTGGCCGGCCAATATCAGGTAACCATCACCGATGCCGCAAATTGTGTCTCCACTGCCTCGGTGACGGTTTCGGAACCTTTGTTGCTGACTGCAGGAACCGGCGCCGAGGAGGTATCCTGTTTCGGCGCGACCGACGGCGCAGTGGCTGCTTCCGCATCGGGTGGCACAAGTCCGTATTCATTTCTGTGGAGTAATGGCGCAACAGGGAATACCGTCGCCGGGCTTTCCGCCGGAATTTACCTGCTTACGGTGACCGATCTGCACGGCTGTACGCTGACCTCCTCGGCTACCCTGGCAACACCGTCTTTGTTAACCGCCGTGACTTCGCCCACCTCCGTTTCCTGTTTTGGCGGGCAGGATGCCGAAATTCAGGCGCAGGCAAACGGCGGTATTGCGCCCTATGCTTTTGAATGGCACAACGGACAAACCACCGCATTCATCAGCGGCGTTTCCGCCGGGTTGTATGCGGCCACCGTCACCGACGCCAACGGCTGCACTTCGGTCAGCACCGGTGCAGTTGCAGAGCCGCCCGCCTTGCAGGTGGGCGTACAAACCGGCGGAGTTTCCTGTTTTGGCGGCAATAACGGTTCGCTTGAACTCACGGTGTCGGGCGGTGTTTCGCCTTATTCCTATGCGTGGCCGCAAGGTCAAACCACCGCACAAATCGGCGGACTGGGCGCCGGCAATTACGTGGCGACCGTCACCGACGCCAACGGGTGTAGTACGCCGGCGGTCGGCACGGTACCCGAACCACAGTTGTTGCTGACGGAGCCGGAAACGGCCCCGGTTTCCTGTTTTGGCGGGAACAACGGGGAAGCACTGTTGACGGCAAGCGGTGGTGTGCCACCTTTTTCCTTTGTGTGGAATACCGGCCAAACCACGGCGCAAATCAACCAACTCATCGCCGGTACATACACTGCGACCGTCACCGACGCCAACGGCTGTACCGGTGTCGCGGTGGCGTCGGTGGCCGAACCGCCGGTATTGACAGGCAGCACAACGGCAGACGATGTGCAGTGTTTTGGCGAAAACAACGGATCGCTCGAAGTGGCGGCTGCGGGAGGCGTGCTGCCATATACCTATCTTTGGAATACGGGACAAAGCACGGCGCAGATCGGCAACCTTTCTGCCGGCGGCTATACTGTTATCATTACCGATGGCAATGCCTGCACGACGTTGGTGTCGGCTGCCATTGCCGAACCGGCCCTGTTGAGCAGTGCCGGCGCTGCGGCGGACGTTACCTGTTTTGGCGGCAACGACGGCTGGGCGAATGCGACGGTGACGGGCGGCGTCGTGCCGTTTTCCTACGCCTGGAATACCGGCGCAACGACGGCCCAGATCAGTCAGTTGACTGCCGGATTGTACGAAATCACCGCATCGGACGCCAACGGGTGCAGCACGGTGATGTCCGTCACGGTCAACCAGCCCGCGTTGGTGGAAGCCGTTGCCAGTGCGGCGCCTGCGCAGTGTTTTGGCGGGAGCGACGGATCGAGTGTGGTGCAAAGTATCGGCGGCCAGGCGCCGCATTCCTATATCTGGAGCAATGGACAAACGACGGCGACCCTGAACGGGCTTACTGCCGGTATATACAGCGTGACGGCGACCGATGCTGCCGGTTGCACGGCAGTTGCTACGGTGGAGGTGGGCGAACCGTCGTTGCTGGCGCTGGCGGCAAACGCCGAAACCGTATCTTGTTTCAACGGTACCGACGGCGTTCTCAGCGCCGCGCCGGAAGGCGGTACGCCGCCCTATGCGGTGACGTGGAGTACCGGACAAAGCGGGCCGGTCATACAAGGGTTACCGGCCGGACTGTATTCGCTGACCAGCACCGATGCGCAGGGTTGTACGGCGGTAGCCGTCATCGCATTGACCGAGCCGCCTGTGCTGGAGGGCGCTCCTGAAATTGAACAGGTATCCTGTTTTGGCGGAAACGACGGACAGGCGGCACTGACGGTGTCCGGCGGTACGCCGCCCTATGCCTACACCTGGAGCAACGGCCAAAACGGGGCGCAGATTTCGTTTTTAACCGCCGGTAATTATCAGGTTACGGCGACCGACGCCGAGGGGTGTACCCATACGGCTGTGTTGCAGGTGACCCAGCCCAGCGCTTTGACAACAAGTGTCGAGTCGCAACCGGTCCGTTGTTTTGGGCAGTCCGACGGCGTCGCCGCGGCAATGGCAGCGGGCGGCACACCGCCTTACAATTACGTATGGCAGGCAGGACAAAGCGGCGCGCAGGTAAGCGGACTGGCTGCGGGCTGGTACCAGCTGAGCGTTACCGATGCGCCGGGGTGTATGACTACGACACAGGTTTTTGTGGCGGAACCCCCGCCCCTCGTTTTGCAGGCGCAGGCGCTGCCGGCTTCCTGCCAGGATGCTTCGGATGGCCGTATCAGTGTTTGGGCGGAGGGGGGCATAGCGCCGTATCATTTTATCTGGAACAATGGGCAGACCACCGCGGATCTTGAGGAATTGCTTGTTGGCGCCTATTCGGTAATCGGGACGGATGCGAACGGGTGCCAGGCGGTGACGGAGGCAATCGTAGAAGGCGAATTAATGCCGGCGGTTGATCTGGGGCTGGATCAGGTAGTGACACTGGGAGATGAGTTGGTGCTGAAAGCACAAACCAATTTGCCCGCAAACGAGATTCTGGATTACAATTGGTCGGGCGTCGGCGGCACGGCACAATGTGCGGATTGCGACGAATTTCGGTTTGTTCCACTAAAAAGCGGGTGTGAACGCGTGTTGGTGCGCAGCGTGAGCGGTTGCCAGGCTGCCGATGAGGTATGTTTTCAGGTCATTCCGCGGCGTCGGATTTACGTGCCGAATGTATTTCACCCGAACAATGAAGACGGGGTAAATGATTATTTCACCATTTACTCCGACGCGTCGGTGTTGCGGATCAGGTATTTGAAAATCTTTGATCGCTGGGGCGAGCAGCTGTTTCAGGCGGTCAACATCCCGACCAATGAAGAAACATCCGGCTGGGACGGTGCTTTTCGCGGGGAGTCTGCCAACCCCGGCGTATTTGTGTGGGTGGCCGAAATAGAATTTGTGGACGGCGAAATATTGGTTTTACACGGCGATGTGACGCTGGTGCGGTAGGGTTTAAGCTGTTTCCCAGACAAACTCCATCACCTGTTCCACGCCGGCAGCGAGACTGAACGATACTGGACAGGTGCGGGCGGCTTTTTCCAGAATTTGTTTTTGTACGTCGGTGTAGCCCTTGGGCGGCATCACAAACCGAATGGTTACGCCGGCAATGCGGCGCGGGTCGGAAGCCATTATTTTGGTGACTTCCGCACGGGCGCCGGTCATGTCCATTCCGTGGTTGCGCGCGCTGATTCCCATGATGGTCATGGCGCAGGAGGCCAGCGAAGTAGCGCAGAGGTCGGTAGGCGAAAAGGCCTCGGCTTTACCCTGGTTGTCCAAAGGCGCATCGGTAATTATTTGGGTTCCGGAGTACAGGTGCGTGGCCTCCGTGCGGAGTTCGCCGAGATAAGTTACAGTGGATGTCATGCGATAGGTGTTTAATCCTGTCTTTCCTTGGTTTTGGGGACGGGTTTTTTAAAATCCATGATGGCCGTCCATACGGACAGCACGTTTTTGTCCAAACGCGTCCAGATAGGCCGTACCACGCCATCGTGGGCCGAGATGTGGTTGTAGTCGCCAAAGAACACAAAGCCGTTGGGGTCGAAGGGTTCTTTGCTGACTTTGAGGTTGGTAAATGATTTTGCCCCGTCGCGGCTAACGGCGACGTACACATCGGTTTGTTCGTCGGCGTGGTGCCGGCGGTCGTAAAAAACGACGTAAAGATGCCCGGTTACCTGGTCAATAGCCATCCAGGGGAAGAACTGGTGTCGGCCTTTTTTGTCGTTGTTTACCCGAACGGCTTTACTCCAGGTCAGACCGCCGTCGAGGCTTTTTGCGACAAAAATGTCGGTGTCTTTGATGCCCTGTCGTTGATCGCCCCAGCAAAGGTACAAGGCGCCGCGCCGGGGGGTGGGGGAGAGGTCGCACAGCAAGATGGGCATGACATTGCTGCGACTGATGCCGGGAATATCAACGCTCCAGCCGCCGGGCTGTTCGGCGGCCTGAATGTCTTTTTCCAGCCAGGTTTTGCCCCCGTCGGTGGAACGGTCGAACCAGATTTTTTCGGCATACGACCAGGCGACATAAATTTCACCATTCGGCCCGTAGGCCGGTACAGCGCCTTCGGTGGTAAAGTCATCGTCGAGGCAATTGCCTTCCACTTGGCTGATCGCGATGGCTTCCGACCAGGTTTTGCCCCCGTCTTCACTTTGTGAAAAAAGGATGCGGCTGCGATCGGCTTCGTTTTTTGAATTGTATTTGTCAAACTCCGTCCAGGTACAGGCGATTCGGCCGGTTTTGGGGTCGGCGCACAACCAGGGTTTGTCCTGGTCTTTCGGGTGCCGGAGTCCGCACCAGGCGCCATCATCGTAGGTTTTGCCGCCATCGGTACTTTTCTGAATCACAATACGGTCGAGCAATCGTTCGCTGGACCAGCCCATTTTGTCGGGATCGGAGAGGTGGGAGTAATAAAAATTACCTTGCCAGTCGGCGATCAGCACCGGGTCGCCGTACACGCCGGCTGCTTTGGAAACGAGTTTGCCGTTCGACCAGGTTCGGCCGCCGTCGTTGCTCCAGTAGTAGCGATCGAGGATGGCGCCGGCAGCGATATTTTGCGGGTTTTTCGGATTCACAGCGATGCTGGGTTCACAGGGGCCATGTCCATCGCCGCGGGCCGCCTGGGCGATCATGATATTGTCAAAACTTTGCGGAAAATCGGTCGCCGCGTTTTTTTTCTGTGAGGTAGCGCAACCCGACAAGAGCAATCCAACGCACAATGCGATGCCGCATTTGGAGGAAAAAAGGGTGTGTGACATGTAGAATTATGTGAACGTTCCAGGTTTCGAAAACCAAACATTCCAGGTTTTTAAAACCTGGAATGTTTATTTACCAAGATAAAGATAAGTGATAGGGATATCAACCGAGAGGAAAAAACCCTGCCGCCAGCCGCTTTTTTCGACCTCCAGCCCCATTTCGGATACTTTTCGCAGGCCGGGACCAATTTGAGCGCCATAGCCGATGGCGAAAGGCCATTTGCCCGGCGTATCGTACACGATGTAAACACCGGGTGAGAGGATATTGCCCCAGGTAAGTTCGGGCAGGTTTTCGGCGCTGTCGTCTTTGAAGCGCCAGGCGGTTACGGCGCCCACATCTATCACCGGCACAAAGAACCCGAGGCTGCCGCCTTTGCCCAGTCCGTACGATGCGCTGATGCCCAGCGGTGCGCTGAGCGCAGCTATTTTTTTGGCGCCGCTTTCTCCGCCCAAATATTCCCTTCCCCAGGCAAAACCTGTGTAGGCGTTTAGTGCAACAGAAAACCGGCCTGCTGTTTTTTTCATGCGACTGCTGCCGGGTGGCAGGGCAAACGCCTCGATCGCACTTTCCATCTCATCGGCTGAATTGGCTTCAGCGATGGCGGCCATAAAATTGGCGTAACGGAGCAGGGTGGCAATGGCTTTTTTATCCTTTTCGGTTTTGCCTTTCAGCAGGTTTAAACAATAAATCACATTCCCTACCGCGCCACTGAAATTTCGTTGCCGCACATTGAAATACAAACTGTTGCACTGCCGCATCAGGAAAATATACTCGGTCGGGATCAGGTCATTTTGTCGTTGCAGCATAACACGACCGGTCTGATTCACCGCCTGCAAAAGGTCGGTTACCGATTGCGAATAGGCAAAAAAATCGTCGGCCACGGTGCGTTCGCTGCTTCCGCTTGATTTGAGCGAAAATTGCATGCCCTGTGTCAGATCAGCCAGCGACTGGATTGAATTGCGCCAGTTTTCCACCAGACCCGCTCCGGCATCAGCTTGCTGCATCAGGACACCCATGGTGGCATTCACCGTACCGCTGTCGTCAACAAATTGCAGGTTTTTGGTACGTTGCCACAGCAAACCGAGGTAGATGCGCAACACATCCTTGTCCTTGAAGGCTTCCCGGATTTCCCTGGCCGTGAACCAGGGCATCTGCGGGTCGTTGGAAGCCGGATTGCGGAAGGATTCGGAAACGATGTTCAAAAATTGCAATCCCGAAGCCATATTATACAACTGCGGCATGGCGGCCGGTTGTGCAGTTTGAATCGCCGACCCGGGCTGAGCCAGGTAAGCAATCATGTCAACGGGCGCTTCGCCATTTACCATTTGCTGACTGATATGCAGCATATCAATCGCCACCATGCCCGCTTCCCCTTTGGAACAGT
>JANRLZ010000496.1:0-1933 GCA_033762055.1 Saprospiraceae bacterium | reverse complement strand
TATGGCAGCCTTATTTTGTACGGCAAGCCGCGCGATGGCCAGTCGCTCGATGATGTCGAACAACTTCTGTGGCAGGAAATTGAAAAGCTGCAAAAAGGCGACTTTGAAGACTGGCTCCCCGCAGCGGTTGTCAAAGACCTCAAACTGCACGAAGTAAAAGAATTCGAGAAAAACCAGGGCCGCGCTGCTGCCCTTACAGGGGCTTTTGTGCACGGTGTCGACTGGCATAAATACGTACACCGCTGGGCTGATCTGGAAAAAATTACCAAAAAGGATGTTGTCGATTTTGCCCGGAAATACCTGCGCAAAGACAATTATGCCGTGGTGTACAAACACACCGGCGACGACTCCGCCGTCATGAAAGTGGAAAAACCACCCATTACGGCCGTGGAGTTGAACCGAACCGATAGTTCATCTTTCGCTCAGGCGTTTTTGGAAAAACACGTTCCAGATATTGAACCCCAATTTGTCGATTTCAAAAAGACCATCCAAAAATCCAGCGTTGCGGGCCTCACCCTTCGGGCTGTGCAGGACGAACAAAGCCGTTTGTTCCGCCTGCACTATGTGTACGACTTTGGCCGCAATAGCGACCGTAAACTCGCGGTTTTGGCGAGTTATCTGCCGTTTCTGAGCACCAGCCGGTATACCGCCAGCCAGTTGCAGCAGGCGTTTTTCCGTTTGGGCGTTCATTTCAACGCCACTTGTCAGGACGACCATTTTTATATCACGCTGTCGGGCTTGTCGGAATCCTATTCGGAAGCTGTCGAACTGATGGAACACGTACTGGCAGACGCCCAACCCAACCCCGATGCACTGCAAAATCTGGTGGCGGATATATTCACCCGTCGGGAAAACGATAAACGCGACAAGCGCACAATCCTGAGCAAAGCCATGCTCAATTACGCGAAATACGGTCCCTCTTCATCGTTTTCCGACAAATTGAGCAGAGAGGAGTTACTCGCTTTAAAACCCGGTGAGTTGACCGACCTGGCACGCAAACTTCGGTACTGGAAACACGAATTATATTATTTCGGACCGGCCGGCATTCGCAAGGCAGCCAATGTTTTGAAGAAGTTTCACTTCCAGCCGGAAACTTTTGCCGTGGCCCCATCGGCCAAAAAATACCGGGAACGCAGTATCCGCCGCAACCAGGTGTACTTTGTCCACTTCCCGATGGTGCAGGTCGAATTGCTGCTGGTTTCACGAGGCACCCCCAGGTTCAATTTAGAGGAGTTCGTTTTCGCCGAATGGTATAACCAGTATTTCGGGTACGGCTTGTCGTCCATTGTTTTTCAGGAAATACGCGAATCCAAAGCGCTCGCCTACTCTGCGTATGCTTATGCGGCCACCCCGTCCAAAAAGAGGGCTGCCCATTTCCTGCAATCTTATGTAGGCACACAACCCGACAAGTTGCGCGAAGCAGTCGATGCCTTCGATCACATACTTGAAAACATGCCGGTTTCGAATACTCAAATTGAAAACGCCCGGCAGAGTGTGTTGAAACAAATTTCGGCTGGCGCAATCCACAAGGCCGACCTATACTGGACGTGGAGAACCAACCGGGATCGCGGTTTCCTGAATCGCGATCTCAGAGCGGAGGTTTATCAAACATTGTCACGTTCGGAACCGGATGCCTTGCTGGCATTTCAACAGAAATACATTCGTGGCCGCAAATACGCATGGATGGTACTTGGCGACCGCTCGAAGATCGATTTTGACTATCTGAAAAAGATAGGCCCGGTCAAAGAACTGACCCTGGAAGAGATATTCGGATACTAGGAAATTTTACTGCTCGGCAAGTTTTACCACTTTGCGCACCGTAGTGTGCTCTCCGTACTGACATTTGACGAAGTAAATCCCCGGGGAGACATTGGGGAGCTCGAAATAGTAGGTGCCCGCAACAAGGGTGCGTTGTTTGAGCAACTCGGCTGCA
>JANRLZ010000495.1:0-6500 GCA_033762055.1 Saprospiraceae bacterium | reverse complement strand
GTAATTATCCTGTAAGATCTTGTCAGTCCTGTCCAAACTAAAACCTGTGGGACAACCTCTGATATTTCTGAGAAAGAATAGTTTTGCCCCAACAAAACAAATACTGCATGACTATATGCAAAAACTGCGCGAAGGAATTTGAAGGCCACTATTGTCCGGAATGTGGACAAAAAGCAAGCACCAGGCGCTATTCACTCCGCATTGCATTGGGCGAAATTGTCAAAAAAATCTTGCCGGTAGATCGGGGCTGGTTGTTTACTGCCGTACAACTCCTCACCCGTCCGGGGCCTATGTTGCGCGATTATCTTGCCGGTAAAAGGGTCGTTTACACACATCCATTCCAGTTTATGCTGCTGGTTTCGGCGATTTCTCTGCTCTTTTTTTCCCGAGAGGATTTTGAGTCCGGCTTCCAGGCCGGTATGCAGCAGACTTCTCCGGGCGAAGCAGGTGAATTGATGCGCAAGCAGTTCATGGACCTGTTTTTTACCAACTTTTCGGCGTTTTTGATTTCTGTTGTGCCGTTTTTAGCTTTTTTTTCCCGTTTGTTTTATCGAAAACACGAGGTCAATTACGCCGAACATCTGGTCATAAATTGTTACCTGCTGGCTGGCAGCAGCATCGCCAGCATGCCTTCCACCTTGCTTTTCAAAATCCTGGGTATCAACCCTTTCAATATGTCGTCCACCCTGATTACAACAGCCATTTATCTGTCGTATTTTGTGTGGGGATACCTCGGTTTTTTCCGTCCCGAAAACAAAATATTGGGCGGGCTGAAAGCCTTATTGACTTACATCACAGCCTACCTGATCTTTATCTTTTTTATCGGACTGGTAGTCGCATTAGGGGTGTTTGTTTACATGGCGCTCTGGGGCAAACCACAGTAGCCAATTGAATCACAGGAAAGAACTTTGCCGCTGTGGAAAATATACGTTCATATCCGGCCAAACTATTGTTGTTTGGCGAACATGTGTTGCTTCGCGGCGCACCGGCACTGGCCATCCCGCTTCATACTTATGGCGGACAATGGGCCTGGCGCCCGACGCCCGACCGGCATCATGAACGCCTGCAACAATTTGCCCGGAGCAAGGAACTCGAACAGGTGTCGGGACTGGATACCGCAGCATTCATCCGTGATTTGTCGAAGGGACTTTTCTTTCAGTCCAACATACCCACCGGATATGGTCTGGGCAGTTCGGGCGCCTTGTGCGCCGGGGTTTACGACCGTTATGTGAGCGATAAAACAGCGGATCTGGCTGCTTTGAAAGCCATTTTTGCCCGAATGGAAAGTTTTTTTCACGGGAACAGTTCCGGAATTGACCCGCTGACCAGTTATGTAGCTGCGCCGGTATTGCTGGAATCGGCGCAACAATTGCAAACCGTGCCTTTTCCGGTCTGGGATACCCCGGCGCCGGTCGTTTTTTTACTCGACACCCGCCTTCCACGCCGAACCGGGCCTTTGGGGGAATGGTTTTTAGCGCAGTGCGCCACACCGGAATTTGGAGGAATGCTGGATAATTCTTACCTGCCTGCCCATGCTGCCATGCTGCAAGGCTGGCTTTCTGCCGATGCAGAAAAGTTTTGGTCTAATTTGCACCGGATTTCAAGCCTTCAATTCGAATTTTTTATCCCGATGGTACCGGCTACACTGCGTCAACTTTGGGAAAAAAGCCTGTCGGAATCTGCTTTTAAGTTGAAAATATGCGGCGCTGGCGGCGGCGGTTTTATGCTGGGTTTTGCCCGCAACCAACAAACGGCGGAAGAACTGAAGGCAAATTTTTCAATGATTTTGGTGAATGAAGGCAATTCTGATATTGATACGTAAACATCGCTTGTAAACCCATACAAAAGTGATTATCAAAAAAAGCGGGGGCAATCAATTGAATCTATTCATATCGAGCAAATAAAAAAATCCTGGTATAAATGTCGAATAAGGCTGCGCTTTGGTTTTTGGGCCTGCTGTTGTTCCTGGCCGTTTTTCGCGACCTGATTGCGAATGGCCGACCTTTGTATTGTAAAATCGGCGGTGAAAGTTACTGGCCGGGCTTCCATCGGATCTGGTTCGTTAATCCACATGCGCGATTTGACGAGCCGGCACTGAACGCCATTCTCGATCAACAGGGTTATTTCGATGAAGCCTGGAAAAACCTGTCGAACTACGACGAAGCGCCGGTATTCGCTTTTATCCCGTTTACCCCCGGCGAATATCCTTCACGCAATGCCCTCGAACTGGCGCCGCCCGGCTCCATTCCGCCCGGGGCAGGTGCGCGATTCCGTCACTGGCTGGGGACAGATAGTCATGGGCGTGATATTGCAGCCACGCTGGTATCGGGTGCGCGCGTTGCCTTGCTCACCGGCAGCGTAGCAATGGGGATGGCCTTGCTGATTGGTTTGTTGCTGGGCACCATTGCCGGTTATTTTGGCGATGATAGGCTGAAAGTGCGCAGAGGAAGATGGTGGTTGACCCTGCTGGGTATTCCGGTGGCTATTTTCTTTGCTTTTACCCAGCGACAGTACGAAATATCGGTGGCGGAAACCTCCGCTATATGGTGGGAAACGTTCGGAATATTTGCATCTGTTATTGTAATTTTCAATGGATTGGGGTGGGTGATCAGCCATTTCGCCTTTTTTTCTCAAAAAGTAACGATCCCCGCCGATTTGTACATTATGCGACTGGCGGAGATATTCAATGCGATACCCAAACTGGTCGCCATCATTGCATTTTCGGTTTTGATGCAACGCCAAAGTGAATCTATATGGCTGCTGATTGGCTTGATTGGAATAATGAGTTGGACGGGGATGGCACGTTACGTACGCGCCGAATTGTTGCGGGTGCGCGAACTGGAGTATGTAACTGCGGCCCGGGGTTTAGGATTGCCGGATATGCGTATTTTACTGCGTCATGCGCTGCCAAATGCCATGCGCCCGGTGTTGGTAGCCCTGGCTTTGGGCGTTGCCGGCGCTGTGATGCTGGAAGCCTCTCTTTCCTTTCTGGGCTTTGGCGGCGATGCGCTTAAAGGCATTTCCTGGGGAAGTCTGCTTTCCAGGGAAAATGCACAGGCCAATCCCGTAAAAGCCTGGTGGGTTATGCTGTTTCCCGGGCTGATGATCTGCCTCACGGTTCTTGCTTTCAATCACCTGGCAGAAAAGTGGAACAAGGATATTTGAATAAAAAAAACAATGGCGCGGAGAGTAGCCAATGCTGCATCCCGCGCCATTATTGAAAACCTCAACATCCTTTTATTTCACCACGATGCGTTGCACCCCGTTTCCTTGCGACGAATTCATGTGCAAAAACATCACCCCACTTGCATTTACCGGTATTTCGATACGATGGGTTCCTGCCTGGAAAAAACCGCTTTGTGTGGCGATGAGTTGTCCGCTCAGGTTATACAACGAAAGGGTGGCCGCTCCGTCGGCCGGCAAAAAGAACGCGGCAGCTACCGGGCCAGATGTCGGGTTGGGGGTTACGGGAAAGAGTTGAGCCTGGTCGCCTGCCGGTTTGAACGGACTACGCTCTTCCGATTGCCCGAATTCCAGGGTGGCGTCCATGATTTGCAAGTCGGCATCATAAGCTTCCGCCGGAGTTGTCGAGGAACTGATTTCAAGCGCCGAAGAAAGCGTACCACTTTGCAGGGTTTTGAATGTAACGGCAAATACGGTTTGTACCCCGTTGATACCGCCGGTCGAGTACCAGCTGGCTGTCACGCGGTTCTGTGCTGCAGATGTATGGTATTTTACAGGAATGGTACCCGGTTCCACACTTTGTAGTTGCAAAAAAGCCGGGTTTGCGTCGAGTGTAAACTGAAAACCTTTAAGTCCGCCAAGGTCGGGCGTCTGGATAAGCACCGTGATTTCTTCCTCGGCGGTGAAACGCTGTTTGGTGGTAAAAAAGACGGCTTTTTCCTCACTTCGGGAAGAATTAAACGCCGAGCCGTCTACATCGCCGGTTTTGATGGCGATAAAATCCTGATTTATGCCGGAGGGGTGTGGACAAACCGTGCTGATTTTCTCGGGGAAAATGTTTGCAAGCGGTTGAGCAGGTTGGGGAAAAACATGTGATTTGGGGACAAATCTCCAGGCGCTATTACCCGGAAAACCGGTGGATTGTCCAAGAATCAGGTTGCTCATGGCATCCAGATCAGCCTGGTTGAGCAGGGCATCCTTGTTTACATCGGCGGCAATGATGCGATACGGATTGGGCAAGGGACTTTGCCCGCTCAGGTGCATTTCGGTCAACAACACATCCAGGGTACTGACGCCTGCCTGCGGAAGCGTGTCGAGCAAGGGAGTGATGCTGTAGTTACAAGTGCCGGGCGCATGGGCAAATGCAAAGTTGCCTGCTGCATCGGAGGCGCCGAGCGACTGGTTTTGGATGGCGGGTAAATTGCTTTTCAACAAAACCTTCACCCCGGCAAGGGCCTGGTTTTGGTCGGTGGAAACATTGCCCGATACAGGCCCGGAGGGCGTACAGGCGCCGATATTATCCTGCACAATTACATAGGTCTGGCAATAATCGGCGTTTCCATAGGCATCCTGTGCCCAGATTTCCACGAATTGCTGGCCGATTTCGTTGCAGTCGAATGTGACCGAATGCTGGTCGAGTGGAAATCCTGTGCCGGTTCCTGCTTTTCGAATAGCGATCTTGATTTGGGAGGCAGGGGTACAATTGTCGGAAGTGTACTGGAGGAAATCGGTATCCCACAGCGTGATCATGCCGGTTTGCATGATGTTGATACTCAGGCCGTTGATGCACACCACGGTAGGCGGTTTGCAGTCTTTTACCTCGAAATCATATTTGCAGAGCGATTCGTTGCCGCAGCGGTCATTGGCGATCCATTCCACTTTGTGTTTGCCGTAAGGCAACCCGACACCGACGGGCAACTGGATTTGGGCCAACACGGTGTCGTTGGTTATTGTTTTTACGATGGGCCAGGCGCCGGGAGCGCTGCTGCTGCGAAAGGTTTCCATGGAGCCGTTGCCGTCGAGGTCGAGGTAAAGGCGATAGGAGATAATCAAGTCTGCTTTGGAGCAGGCGTCGGTGACTTTCACTTTCAAATCAACGGGCCCTTCACAACGCGTGCCATATTGCGCCGGGTCGTTGTTGGTATAATCGCAGAACAGGACGGGAGCAGCAGGGCAGTTTAGAAACACCGGCGCCACATTGTCCACGATTTTGATCACCTGTGCGTATTGCAGGTAGCCGTGATTTTGTGAATTACCGAACACCGTGGGGCCCACATCGGAGCCTTCCGGGTTTAAAATGAACGTGGGGGAGGGCCAGTTGGGATTGTAATCGCACCACCAGATCAGTTTCCAGGTGCGGATGATTTTTTTACAAGTGCCTGTGTTGTTCAGGTTAAATACCTGGTCTTTGACCGAAATGCCGACGTTGAAATTACAGTTGGTGTAATAGGTGATTTCCGGCCAGATGGTATCCGCGGCGCCGCCGCAGCTGACAATGGTGCGGTCGTCGGGAAATTTAACGGAGTAATAATTTTGTTGAGCGGAAAGGCGGTGTCCGGCAAGCAGAAACAGTGCCGAAAAGACAAAGGACGGGATGATTAATCGCATGGTTAAACCGATTTTTTTGTTCGGCGAAAGTACCGCAATGCACATTTTACCTTGAAAAAGAATGTGACGTCCCGGCGACACATGACGATTATTGTGCGTGTTCAGTCTACGAACATTTTTTCACGGTCTAATTCCTGTTGGGCCATGTCGGCGGGTAGTTCGCGGAATTCGTATTGCTGGTTGCGCAACCGGGGGGTAAAACCGGCTTCGCGGATGGCTGTCTGTATCCCGTCGGCAGTAAAGCGGAACCGCGCGCCGGCAGCCGACACCACATTTTCTTCGATCATGATACTGCCAAAGTCGTTGGCCCCGGCGTGCAGGCATACCTGTGCGACCTGTTTGCCGACGGTGAGCCAGGATGCCTGAATATTGACCACATTGGGGAGCATGATACGACTCATGGCAATCATACGGACATATTCGTCGCCGGTTACGGCATTGCGGGCCCGTTTTATTTTTCGCAAAATCGTGTCTTCGTCCTGAAAAGGCCAGGGAATAAATGCCAAAAAACCTTTGGCATCGGCGGGTTTTTCACTTTGCACCTGGCGGATGGCGGCGAAGTGTTCCATACGTTCCAGATTGGTTTCAATGTGCCCGAACATCATCGTGGCAGAGGTGGTAAGGTGCAACTGATGCGCTGCCCGCATGACATCCAGCCACTCCTGTCCGCCGCATTTGCCTTTGGAAATCAGGCGCCTGACCCGATCGTCGAGGATTTCTGCGCCGGCGCCAGGCAAGGAATCAAGTCCGGCCGCCTTTAGCTCGCGCAATACCTCGTAGTGACTCATCTTCTCGAGTTTGGCAATATGCGCCACTTCCGGCGGCCCCAGGGCATGCAGTTTTAATAGCGGATATTCCGATTTTAATTGACGAAATAAATCGGTGTAAAATGCAAGCCCCAAATCGGGATGATGCCCCCCCTGCAACAA
>JANRLZ010000494.1:0-11921 GCA_033762055.1 Saprospiraceae bacterium | reverse complement strand
GTAGCCGCAGACATTTCTGTTCCGCTGACCGGTATCATTCCAAATGCAGTGGGAGGAGGCATATTGCGTATTCGCCATTTGGGCGACAATGCCCAACTGGGTGAATATTTCAATGTCTATGACGAGGCGGGCAATTTCCTGGACACAACATCCCGCGGCACCCTGGTGGGGGAATGCAACGGTTTTTTTGAAACCATTATTCCGGTAACGGACGTTCAAATCAACAACTGGGGAATCCTGGGCGGCGCTTTCGGCAGCACTTTTTTCTATCTTGAATCCAATCGCGATTTGGTGAATTATGCTGATTTTATCGGGAATTGTGCTCCGCTTCAACCCGGTGGAACAGATGGGATCAGTCAGGTGCAAGTGACGCTGGAATATTCATACGCCATCGTTAATTATGCCGTTAAAAACGTTGCCAACCAGACGGTGGCTTCTGGCACATTGCTCGACAACAGTACAACCGTGACGTTGCCGCCTGCCAATTATACCGTCATGTATAACACCAGCGACGAGGCTGGTTTGGGTGGAATGGCTACCTTTTCGCTTACCGTACGTGATACCATCAAGCCCCTTGCCATATGCCAGCCGACCGGTATTGTTTACGTGGATCCATCCGGCGCGGCGCCCTATACCGTTCAGCCTTCGATCCTTAACAACGGGAGTTCCGACAATTGTACGCCCACAGGCAATCTTGTTTTCAATGTTTCACCGGGTACGATTACCTGCAATCAGGCAGGCGGCTCGGTATCCGTTACATTGACGGTTACGGACAGTTCAGGAAATTCTTCCAACTGCCAAACGGTGTTGGGGGTATTTACCACCCCGCCGCAACCCTCGTTTACCCCGGTTTGTGAAGGCGGCGAATTACAATTGTTTACCAACCCGCCTTCAAATGCGCCGTACTCTTACCAGTGGGCGGGTGTCAACAATTATTCCAGCAACCAACAGAATCCGATTGTCACCAGCAATGCCATGGCCATCCACAATGGCACCTACTGCGTTACGATCACCGGCGCCACGGGGTGTACTTCGTCGGCCTGTGTTCCGGTCGAATTGGCCATACTCAGCACCACCCCGGTACTCAACTCCAACGGACTTTCTTTTTGTCCCGGCCAGAGCATCTCACTGACTACAGATCCGTATCCGGGCGGCGGACTGGTCAATTATCAGTGGTTGGTGGATTCCGTAAACGCCCTGCCGGGCGGGCCGGTGGTATTGGGAAATACTACCACACCCGTTTTTCCCGTCGGTAGTCCGCCACCGGGGCAATATGTTTACTATGTAAAAGTGTTTGCCAACGGTTGTAACACCGCACTATCCAACGCACTGACCGTAACCGTAAATCCCACCCCGCCTGCGGCAGTCAGTCCGAGTTCCATGCTCAAGTGTGAATGTGAAACCATCACCCTGAATTCCACCACGCCTTCATTTGGCGGGTCCCTGACCTACATGTGGATGGGGCCGGGCGGTTTTACCAGCAACGCTGCAACACCATTGGTCACCACCTGTGCGGTAGAAGCCCAGCACGAAGGTTTGTACACCCTGATTACCAAACGTTTCGGTTGCTCTTCCAATCCGGTAACCGTACAGGTCAATATTAACCCCAAACCACCCAAACCCAGTCTGACCGGCGTGGTAAATGTATGTGAAGGACAAACTATTACCCTTACTTGCAATGTGCTCAGCGGAGACCAGTGGATATGGACCTCTCCCACTTTCGACACCTACATTACCGACCCCTTTAATGGCGGCAATGTGTTGCAAATTCCGAATGCCAATGCTACGCATGAGGGGAACTGGAGTGTTATCGTGCGCGCCAACAACTGTTTTTCCGATGAGTCGCAGCCTATTCGGGTAGAGGTGCAGCAATACCCGGTCATAACAGCCGCTTCCAACGGACCAATTTGCAAGGATTCGCTGCTCCTTCTGAGTGCTTCATTCTCTTCTACCGATACCCTTACCTGGGTTTGGACCTATCCCAACGGGATGCAGCAGTTTTTGCAAAATCCGACGGTTCCCAACGGGGCAAGCGGCGTGTACACCGTAATTGCCCGTACCTCTTTTGGTTGTGCAGATACGGCCACGGTGAATGTAACCAATGTTACGCCGCCTGTGATTGATTTTATCGGCAACAATGCCCCGGCTTGTTGCGACAACACGAGCGACGCGACCTTGTCGGCCACGATCAGTTCCCTAAACCCGCCTTTGAGTTACAAGTGGGTTGGCCCGCCGGCTTTTGGTACGTCTACCTTGCCGGCGCCGGTCATCGCTGATATTTGTACCACATTCAACGGGCAATACACCCTGGTCGTAAAAGATTCCTTTGGGTGCCCTTCCCTGCCGGCCACCACCGAAATAAATATCCAGGAGCCACCGGTTATGCCGATGTTGCAGGTATTGGACAACACGCTTTGTGCCGGCGACTCCATTTTCCTGTTTTTCAACAACCCGACCAACGGCGCCACTTACACCTGGAACCTGCCAGGTGGAACGACAACTCAAACAACAGTTCCCTATCTCACACTACATAATGCCCAACCCAATCAAAGCGGCCTGTACACAGTATTTGCCACCGCGATAAACGGGTTGTGCGTGTCGGGTGTATCAAATGCGGTTTCAGTCACGGTGCATCCTATCCCTTCGGCGCCCACCATCAGCAGTAATTCGCCGGTATGCGAAGGCGGTGTCTTGCAACTTTCGGCCCCAAGCATACCTGGGGCGCAATATTTCTGGACGGGGCCATTTGGATTTGTTTCCAGCGAGGAAGACCCCATCAGAATGATGGTAACCACGGGCATGCAAGGGGAGTATCGGCTGCGGGTAGTCGTGAACGGCTGTTCTTCCGCACAATCGTTTTTATTTGTAGATGTAGAACCGATTCCTGCCACCCCTTTTATCGCCGATGCACCCGACCGGATTTGTATTGATGCGCCGGTTACGGCGTTTTTGAATATCCTGAATCCGGTTGACGGCATGGAATATACCTGGGTGGATGCCTCATCCGGCATACCGCTTTTAGGACCTTCAACTACAACCAGTTTGAACCTCAGTTTGCCACAGGTATTAAACCTCGGCCCCGGCACGCAAACTTTCCGGGTGCAGGCGCAAACGGCTGCTCCCCCGGGTTGTTTGTCCTCGTTCTCCAACACCATTACGGTTGAATTCGACACCATCCCCGAGGGCATCAATGCCTTTGCAGGTATGGATCGTTTTGCCTGTGTGAACAACGAAATCGTGCTGTCGGGCAGTCCAAACCCGCTTCCCGGCATAGTGAGCGGTTTTTGGACGCAGATCGGGACGCCGCTGGTAACCATAGACGACGCTACCTCACCGAACGCCTCTTTTATCGGGCAAGCCAACAACATTTATACTTTCGAATGGAGCCTTTCCAATGGAGAATGTAAAAATTTCAGTCGCGATTCAGTACAGATAACCGCCCAGTTTCCTGAAGTGCCGAATGGCGGGTTGGATATTGTAAGTTGTTCAACCGTTGGCATTCAACTGAATGCCACACAGGGAACCACCGCACAAGGCATCTGGGTGCAATTGGCGCAACAGGCGCAATTGGGCGTCGTGATTGACGATCCGACAAATCCGAATACCACCATCAGCGGCAACCTGAATTTCGGGCAGAATTTTGCGTTTTACTGGCAAATCGGAAACGACGGTTGCGGCATCAGCAGCGATGAGGTAATCGTTTACATCTATTCCAACAAACCCAATGCCGGTCCGCCGCAATTTGTGTGTAACAACCAAAATTGTACGGAATTGAGCGCTTCCGTGCTGGCCGGCTTTGAATCAGGCGCATGGTCGAGCAATAACCTGAATATCACTTTTACCAACCCCAGTTCACCCAACACGACGGTGTGCGGTTTAGCGCCCGGTACCAATGAAATTTACTGGACCACCAATGGCGGCTTCTGCGGCGACCAGTCGCGCGATACGGTGGTGATTGAATACGAGATATTCCCCACGGCAGTAAATGATTTCGTTTCGGTGGAATTTGGCGACACCGCACACGTCAATGTGCTGCTGAATGATATTCTTCCGAATTTTTACACCGTACGTGTCACCGTGCCGCCAGCAACCGGCCGTATTGACACCCTGGCTACCGGCGTGTATGTCTATCGGCCGCAATCGGGCTTTACCGGTACGGAAACAATGACGTATCAGATCTGCAACACCAAATGTCCCGACGCCTGTAACAGCGCAACCGTTACATTCCAGACCGGCGGCGCTCCGGAATGCACCATACCCACGATCATCACACCCAACGGCGACGGGTTCAATGATGCGTTCACCATTCCGTCGGTATGTACCGTGGGGGAAGGCGGTACGGTAGAGGTGACTATTTTCAATCAGTGGGGGGATCTGGTTTTCCACGCCGATCCTTACCTCAACGATTGGGAGGGCACCTTCAATTCCGAGCCCTTGCCTGCCGGCACCTATTTTTATGTAGTGAAAATCAGTGTGGAAGAATTGCCTAAAAAGGGCTTTTTGCTCATTCAAAGATAAAAAACGCCGTGAAAAAACAAATCATTTCCTTTCTGCTCTTCATTTTGCCCCTGTGCGCCCTGGCGCAACAGGAGCAGATGTACACCCAGTTTATGTTCAATAAACTGTTGTACAACCCCGGCTATGCCGGAAGTTTTGTTTCGCCAACACTGACCGCCATTTACCGTAGTCAGTGGATGGGACTCGACGGCGCTCCGAAGGCCATGTTGTTGTCTTACACCCAGCCTTTGCTGAACAATCGGGTGGGTATTGGCGGCAATATTTCGAGGCAAAGCATTGGGATCAGCACCAACCTGACCTTTGAAGTGGCCTATGCCTATCGTGTTCAGTTGAAGCGCGGCACCCTGGCTGTAGGTTTGCAGGCCAGTATGCGTAACATTCGCCAGAACTGGGCCGATCAGCGTATCGTGGCTATTGACCAGAATGACCCGAGTATTCCGACCGATCCCAAGAGCAAGTTTGTACCCAATTTTGGAGCGGGGGTATATTACAATGCATACAACGAGCGCTGGTATGCAGGCATCGCTTTGCCGCGTATTGTGAGCAACAGTATAGATTTTGCTGAATTTGGCGATGTGCTTTCGCGCGAAGTGCAGCATATCAACGCCATGGGGGGCATCCAGTTGGAAGCGACGGAAGAACTGAAGGTAACGCCACAGGTTTTGCTGCGCTATGCCATAGGCGCTCCTTTCGATGCAGAATTGAATGTAAGTGCTTTGTTGCAAGGCAAATTTTATGGCGGCCTGAGTTATCGGGTAGGAGGCGACACCAATTTTGCCGGCGAAAGCGTAGATGCTGCCCTGGGTTTTCAGGCCATTGACAAACTGTTCATTTGCCTTTCTTATGATATCGGCCTGACTCGTTTGCGGAAGTTCCACAACGGTTCGCTGGAGGCCACCGTGCGCTGGTGGTTCAACCCGCCCGATGATGTGGTGCCGGTCAAGCCGGCCCGTCCGTTTTAATTTCATCTGTCAAGGAAATTTGAATGGCAGGCCCGAATCGGGCAATGCCCTTACCTTTGCGTGCGTTTGAACGTATGAATGTTCAACCCATCCATCAACCTATTTTACTGTGCAAAAAATGCGACGCAAACTAATCCTCCTCCTGCCCATTCTGGTATTGTTCACTCTTTCAGCCTACTCACAGGGTTCCGGCACCTCCAAAAGCAAATCCAAAGACCGTTTTCGTGAAAAAGATGATCGCCGGTATCCTGTCAGACTGGAAAATGCCAAGGAATTGAACCAGGCAGGTACCGACTATGCACCGATTTATTACGACAATGGTATTCTGTTCGTATCGGCGCGTGGCAAAAAAGGGCCGCGCAGCGAACGTACCGGCGAAACCTACGAAGCCCATTTTCTTTCCACCTTCGATCGCCTGGGCGCTTTGATCGCACCTGCTAAATTTGAATTTAACGCCGGGAAAAAATCCGATTTCCATGAGGGGCCGACCGCATTTACCCGCGATTTTAAAAAGGCGTATGTGAGCCGGAACAACAATGAAGACGGCGTGCTACGGGGCGGCAAAGGCGGCAAATCCGTGATGAAAATTTATGAAATGAGTTACGGCTTCCCCGATTGGTCGCCGCCGATTGACTTGCCGTTCAACAGCGATGATTATTCCTGCATGCACCCCAGTTTGAGTGCCGATGAAAAATGGTTGTTTTTTGCCTCCGACATGCCCGGCGGCAGCGGCGGCTTCGACTTGTATGCCGTCGAGCGATTCGAGCGCGGACGTTGGGGCACCCCGGTCAACCTGGGCCCTGCCATCAATACAGAAAAACAGGATTTATTTCCTTTTATGAGCCAGTTTGGATCGCTGTTTTTCTCTTCCAATGGACGCAGCAACAGCATGGGCGGCATGGACATCTATTTTGTCAACAACCCCCTGAAAAACGAAGAAGAGAAAGAAGTAGTCAACCTGGGCGAGCCGTTTAACACCCCTGAAGACGACTTCAGTTTTATCACGGACCCCGACGGACACAGCGGTTTTTTTGCCAGCGAACGCAAGGGGGAAACCTACGGCAAAGCCGATATTTTCCAGTTTTTTGCCCCGCGCGGCCTTGAAGGAACCGGCAAACCCGAAACCAACCGCGCACGCATTAATGTTATTGATGAAAAAACTGGACTTCCCTTGCAAGGCGCAGAAATCCGCATTTTCCAGCCTACCGACGACGGGTTTATTACCGGGAACAACGATTTTTACGATTTCGACTATGTGGCTTTGCCCGACAAACCCGATGTGTTTACGTTCCAGCTGGTGCGGAAGGATGCCAAGGATATGGGCAAACCCGATTTGTATTCCAACGCAGAAGGCGCGGCGCAAACCGACTTTACCCGTTACCGCAATTATCTCGTCATGGTCAGCGCCAAAGGATACACCTCGCGCGACCGTTTTTTGGTAGTGGATGCCGACGACGAACTCAACCTGAATTTTAAAATGAAAGAAGCGCCGCCCTGTTTGCGTTCGGGCGGTATCGTACTGACAACAGAGTTCAATACCCGCATTGCCAATGCATCGCTTCGTTTTGAGCATCGCGCATCCGGCGCCGTGGAAACAGCCCGAACGACGCGCAATGGCGAATTCGATGTCTGTCTTTCCCGGGAAGGCGAGTGGATCGCCAAGGTGGAGAAAACCGGTTTCCGCGCTGAAACATTCCGGGTATCGGCCGGTCGTGGCACAGCGGCTTTTGACGAAATCCGCCTTAAACCGCTTACCGAAGGTCTCACCGCCGCCGAAACCATGCCTTTGGCCAATGGTTTGCTGGAAGGGTCGGTATTTATCCTCGACAAAATATTCTACGAGAAAGATAAGGCCACCCTCAACCAGGGCGCCGTACGCCACCTGGAAGCCTGGCTCGAACACATGCGCAACTACCCGGAAATGGAAATTGAAATCGTGGCGCATACCGATGTGCGCGGCGACGAGCGTATGAACCTGACTCTGACCGAAGAAAGGGCTAAAAATGCCAAAATCTTCTTCGTCGCAAAGGGTATTGATGAAAACCGCCTGCGCGCCTACGGAAAAGGAGAAAGCGAACCGCGCAATCATTGTATTGAAAGCGCCGAATGTTCGGATGAGGAACACCAGCAAAATAATCGCCTAGAAATTAAAATTCGCAGGCTGGGCGCGCCAAGGCGTCCCTGAGAAAATGTCGGGCTTTTCCTGGTCCAGGCATTTTCCAAAAGAGAAATAAGTGCGTCAGTGTGTCAATATTTTCATTAAAAAGTCGGACGTTTGCGCCGCCGCCGTAAGGTGGCGGCGCAAACGTTTGATTTTTCAATGGGACAATTTACACCGCGTTACGACTCCAATCTTCTCCAACAACTCCCCAACATTGTCAAAGCCTATCAACTTCCTGATACACGCAAAGCAGTCGTCCAAATCCTCAATTCCTTCCTTCCTTTCGTGGCAATCTGGACGGCCATGTACTTCCTGACCGACGTTTCATTTTGGTATGTATTGCCGCTTGCTGCGTTGAATGCGTTTTTTCTGGTACGCATCTTTATTATCCAGCATGACTGCGGCCACCAGTCCTTTACCAAATCCCGCAAAGCCAACGACATCATCGGCGAGGTATGCAGCATGCTCAGCTTTATGCCTTACCGCTATTGGGCCAAGAGCCATAATTTTCACCACGGCCACAACGGCATCCTTTGGGAACATCGCGACATCGGCGATATCAATTTCCTCACTGTAAATGAATTCCGCGCACTGTCCTGGTGGAAAAAAATGCATTATGTGGTATATCGTACAGCACCGGTTTTGTTTGTGATCGGACCACTCTGGTATTTGTTGATACACAATCGTTTCCCGCTGATAAATATGAAAGGCTGGGAGCATGCCCGCCGCTCGCTGATCAAACACAATCTGATGCTGATCGGCTTGCACGTCGGACTGGTCTTGTTGTTAGGTTACAAGGCTTTTTTGATGGTGCATTTGCCTATTTTGGCCTTTTTTGCTGTCATCGCCGTGTGGTTTTTCTATGTGCAGCACCAACATGAAACCACCTATAAAGAATGGAAAGACAAGTGGGATTATATCCGCGCCGCCGTTCAGGGAAGTACGTTTTACAACCTGCCCAAATTGGTGCATTGGCTGACCGGCAATATTGGCTACCATCATATTCACCACCTTAATCCGCTGGTTCCCAATTACGAACTGGCGCGTTGCCACCATGAAAACCCGGTGCTGGACCGGGTGGCCAATAAAATTACCTTTTGGGAAAGTCTGCGCTGTATGTTCAACAAACTTTGGGATGAAGAGCAGGAGCGCATGATTACCTTCCGGGAATATTTGCGGAGATACGGCAGAAAAAAATAGTGCGCTTCCTTACTGCTGTTAAACACCCAAATGGTTGTATGTCAACCATTTGGGTGTTTTTTTTATTGTCCGCAGCATTTTTTGACCATTTAATTTAACCAAATGGTTAAAAAAGTTGCCCGAAAATTTGGCTGGTAATAATATGTCCTTCACCTTTGCCCAATATTAACCAAACGGTTAAACTAAATGGTAAAGAAAGTTCATCAGGATACTGACGCCGACAGCACCGAGCAAAAAATCTTTGACGCGGCGCATGAGGTATTCACACAGAAAGGCATGGATGGCGCCAAGATGCAGGAAATCGCCGATCGAGCAGGAATCAACAAGGCCTTGTTGCATTACTATTACCGTTCAAAGGAAAAATTATACGAGGCCGTTGTCCGTGCCGTGTTGAGTCGGGCTGTACCGGCCGTTCGGCAATTGATGGAAAGCGAATTGCCACTGGAGGAGAAGATTCGACAATTTATTGATCTCTACATCGGCATTATATCACGCAACACTTTTGTACCGCTGTTTATCATTTCGGAGATCAACAAACATCCGGATCATTTTATAGAAGCGATTCTCCCGAAGGAATTGCCACAGCCGGAGGTTTTCTATGCCCAGGTCAATGATGCTGTCGCTACAGGCCAAATACGTCCGATTGCTCCTCAACACCTGATAGTGAATGTGATTTCGATGTGCATTTTTCCATTTTTAGGGAAACCACTGTTGCGCATGTTTCTGGGAATGAGTGCCGAAGAAATGCGCGCTTTTCTGGATGTTCGAAAAAAAGAAGTAACTGATTTTGTGCTGGCCGCACTACGCCCCTGATCCCCAAAAAAAACGTTTCTGCCAACTAAACAATCATTTTCAACATGAAATCATTACTTAATTGGGAAGAATGGGGGCTTTTTTTGCTTTGTATCTTCCTTTTCAGTCGCCTTCCTTTTGTCTGGTGGTGGTTTCCGGCACTGCTGCTTTTGCCCGACATCGGAATGATCGGCTATCTGATTAACCCCAAAATAGGCGCCTACACCTACAATCTGCTGCACCATCGCGCCATTGCGGCATTGGTGGCCGCCTATGCAGTCTGGGCAGGCAGCGACCGCTGGAAACTTGCGGCAATTATTCTTTTTGCTCATATTTCGATGGATCGCGCACTGGGTTACGGACTGAAATTTACCGACAGTTTCGCCCACACGCACCTGGGTATGATTGGAAACCAAAAATCCGGGCAATGAGCCTGACCTGCATTATGAAATTTTCGATTTTCCTCCCGGCAATGCTGTTGCTATCGGTTTCGGTACACGGAACAGACAGTCTCAGCATCATGCAGTGCCGTGAAGCCGTGTTGCGCAACAACCCGCTGCAGTCCAAAAAGGGCCATGCCGATGCCATCAGCGCCTTGCAACATCGGAATATTGCTACAAATTCGTTGCCGCGCATCCAGTTGGGCGCACAGGCGAGTTGGCAGAGCGAGGTTTTTGGATTCCCCATCGAAAACCCTGTGTTCAATATCCCTGAAGTTCCTAAAGACCAATACAAGGCAACCATTGATATCTCCCAACGCTTGTGGGATGGCGGCAGCGACCGACCACAACGCCGGCAGCGCGAACTGGAACGCGATCTCGCTATTGCACAGGTAGATGCCGATGTTTTTTCCCTTCGGGAAACAGCCACCGACCTTTTTTTCCGGGCGCTCCTGTTGCAAGAGTCCGAAGCCGTGCAACTTGCCGCTCAAAAAGATCTCGAAACGCGTTTGAAACAAACCGAGGCTGCTGTAGCAGAAGGCACAGCATTGCGAACGGCCGCCGACCAGATCAGGATTCAACTGTTGAAAACCGAACAGCAAATAGCCGCCACCCGCGCCGACAAACAAAGTGCCCTGTTGATGCTGGCCCGCTGGATGGGGCGTGACGATACGGATGTTGTTTTAATCGTACCGGACGAAGGGACATTGACACCTTATGCTGCAATGACCCGTCCCGAACATGCAGTTTTCACCCTGCAACAACGCAGTTTGCAGAACAACAAGGAGGCCTTGACCTTGCGCACACATCCCCGACTTGATGCGTTTCTTCAGGGCGGCTTCGGGCGTCCCAATCCATTTAATTTTTTTGAAACCGGTTTTGAACCGTTTGCCATGATTGGTCTGCGTGCTACCTGGGCGCCCTTTGACTGGGGAACCCGAAAACGCGAGGCACAGGTGATTGATTTGCAAATAAAAAATATCGAAGCCCAACGTCATTTTTTCGATTTAAAACTGGATGCAACCTCTGTGAAGGACCTGGAAGACCGAAAAAAATGGCAGGCGCAACTTGCTCAGGACGATGCCATTGTGTCGCTCCAAGCAGATATCGTAAAACGCTCGGAGGCCCAGGTAAACAACGGGATCATGACGATGACCGACTACCTGTCGCAAGTGAATTTGCTCACCCAAGCCCAACTTGCCCGGAAAACCCATCAATTACAAGCCCTGCACGCGCAAGAGATGTGGGTAGCAAAATGGAGCAACCAGTAATTTATTTCATTGGTTGTCAATGACTTTATCTAAAAAAAGAAATAATGAGACATTCCCTTTTTTTTCTGTTACTGGCATTAAACGCCTGTCAGCCATCAGCACCAAAAGCCGATGCATACGGCAATTTTGAAGCGAATGAACTTATCGTAAGTGCCGAAGCCTCCGGGAAAATACTGCAATTTACGATTGAAGAAGGACAATCGCTGCAATCCGGTCAGATCGTTGGGGCCATAGATTCTCTGCAAATCGCCCTGCGACGCGAACAACTACAAGCCGGCATCAAGGCCGTTGCAGCCAAAAGTCCGGCCATCGGCGCACAATTGGCGGTCTATGAGAAACAAATGGCTGGTGTTCGCCAGCAATTTTCCACACTTGAAAGAGAGAAGCGTCGCATTGAAAATTTACTAAAGAACGACGCCGCCACCCCCAAGCAACTCGACGACCTGAATGCCCAACTGGAGGCCGCCCAACGCCAGATGGATATCCTCCTGGAACAAAAAAGCGCATCCAATGCCGTACTCGATGTACAAAAAAAGGGCTTGCTCGCCGAAATCATGCCGCTGCAAAAACAAATTGC
>JANRLZ010000493.1:0-2105 GCA_033762055.1 Saprospiraceae bacterium | reverse complement strand
ACAACCGAGGCGATCTTCCAGCCGAGCAACCTCGATTTGAGTACAAAAACCGTGATGTAAAAAAACACCAGCAGCATGAGCGTACCCGAAAGCGTAACCATTGTGTCGTGTTGCGACGGAATAACGACCAGAAAGGCCGAAAATGCGGCGGCCGGCCCCAGATATTTAATCACCCTGGTCGCGCTTTTCACCTTTATCCGTTCCGAAAACCGGTAGAAAAAGACGCCGAAGCCGGTACTGAACAATAAAACCCCGACAATAGCCCAGGGGCGGGCCGTGTTCTCCATCCCGTTCACCGCTACGGGATTGAGCTGATTGCTCACATAGTTGTGCCGCCAGTTGTAACCGACAGCCGTAGGGTCGGCGTCGGAACCGCCCGGGTAGTGATAGGCCGAGATTGCAAGAAATACGACGCCCAGCGCAATGAATACAAGAGTCAGGTGCCTTTTGAGCATTGGTTTGAATGTGTTTTTGTTTTCAATACTGCTTATTAACGTTCATTTTTCACTTTCACTATCCTGCTCCGCCAGTGCCAGTCCGTACTCCCGTATCTGGTTGATCAGCGGAATAATCTGCCTGCCTTTTTCCGTAAGCGAATACTCCGTTTTGGGCGGCACTACGGGATAAACCTCGCGGTGAATGTACCCGTCGGCTTCCAGTTCCCGCAATTGTGTGGTGAGCATTTTATCAGAGATGTGCGGGATTTTCCGCAACTCGTTGTACCGCATGGTCTTGTCTTTTAGCCGCCATAAAATCGGCATTTTCCATACGCCGCCGATTTGCTCCATGACCAGCTGGACAGGGTTGTAATATACTTTCCCTTTGTAGATAAAATCAGGCATGCTATATAAATGGTTGACAGACAGTAAACTTTCACAAAAGTTAGTATTGCACTTTTGAGTCAGTATCGAGGCAAATATAGATACCGCCCATAAGTTTGTCAAAAAATAAGCACGATGAGTACTGTAACCGAAGTTCAATCCTATGTTCATTTTCATGGCGCGCCCTACAAGGGCAAAATCCTGATGGTCGCCAGTTCGCCCTCCATTTCCCAGCAAACCGGCTGGCCCATCGGCTTCTGGGCGGCCGAGCTGACGCACCCGCTGCGCGTTTTTCAGGAAGCGGGTTATGAAGTGGAACTCGTCAGCACCGAAGGCGGCAAACTGATGATGGACGGCTACTCCAATCCCGCCGATGCCAGCGGTTATTCGGCCCACGACGTGATTTCGCTGGGTTACATGCAGCAGGAGTGGTTCAATCAGATGCTGGAAAACACGAAGAAACTGACCGATGTAAACCCTGCCGATTATGTCGCCATCTTTCTGGTAGGCGGCCAGGGGCCGATGTACACTTTCCGGGGCAATAGCGATCTGGAAAAATTGTTCTCCGCATTTTATGAAAGCGGCAAGCCCTCGGCGGCGGTCTGCCACTCTACCACGCTGCTGCTGGAGGCTAAAAAATCGAACGGCGAATTGCTCGTCAAAGGAAAAACCTGGACGGGTTTTGCCGATGCCGAGGAAGAGTTTGCCGATCAGGCCGTCGGACAAAAAATACAGCCTTACCGCATCGAAACGGAAGCGCGAAAAATCGAGGGGACGACTTTCAAAGTGGCAGCGCCTTTTTCATCCTACGCGATTCAGGACGGCAACCTGATCACCGGCCAGCAACAAAATTCCGGCGCTGCCGCGGCGGAGCTGGTGGTGCAGTTGCTGGGTAAATAGTGTTTCCCGCAGATCGACGCAGGTTTTGTCGCAGATTTGGCAAATCAATACCACCGGGTAAGTCTGCTGAATCCGCGATAAAACCTGCGTCGACCGGTGGGAAACAACTTCAAAGATGTATGATCTGCATTTTCCGGTTTGAGTAGATACTTCACTCATCCCGGAATGGCTTGATAAAACAGGCAATCTGCAACCACAGGAAGTTGCTTGCGCCTCCCACTTACCTAAAAGTTAGTTATGTCCTTTTTGGTAAGAAAGACGGAAATGCCGTAAAATGCCAGGAGTTTTGTTCAAAAATTCAGGAATGGACTTTTCAACCATCTTTCAAAACAACGAACGCTGGATCGCAGAAAAACTGGCTGCCCAACCGGATTACTTTGAACA
>JANRLZ010000492.1:0-2523 GCA_033762055.1 Saprospiraceae bacterium | reverse complement strand
CCACCACCGAAACCTACACCAAAATCGAGTTTGGCGGCAACGTCATCTCGGAAGGCAGCAGTTCTCAAAAAAGTAAACCGGTATTTGTAAAAGACGGCTACGAAAGCAGTGAGGTAAAGGATGATGAGTTTCCGGTCATTCCCCTCAACTTCAACCTGCACGCCGGAGCAGGCGTTGCGCTGGATTTCGATATCCTTTCCGTTTTTGTTGAAGGCCGTTATATGCTGGGATTAAACGATTTATATCCCGATCAGAATGGTACTGCCGACGCCGATAAAGAGAGTTGGAAAAGCCGACGCCTGGGTTTTAGCGCAGGTATTATGTTGCCGTTGAATTAAGAGGCATGAGAATTTTCGAACCAGTGTATTGCCTAACGCAAATCTGCATTATTTTTGCCCTGCCACTGCGGAAATAGCTCAGTTGGTAGAGCACTAGCTTCCCAAGCTGGGGGTCGCGAGTTCGAGTCTCGTTTTCCGCTCTTTTTAATATGATATGACCTGTGAGGCGATCTCTTTTAAGCCGGGCCTCAGCATGACATCCATTTGCCATGCTGAGGCCCGGCTCTTAATTGTACAAATACATACTTCGATTCCGCTCCAATTCCCGGAAATAAGGATCTTTCAAATCCTTGATAAAGTAAATTGCTTCTCCGGTTGATTTCATTTCCGGGCCGAGTCGTTTGTCCACGCCGGGGAATTTTTCAAAACTGAAGACCGGGATCTTGATGGCGTAACCTTCAAGTTTTTGCGTGATTTTGAAATCTTTCAACTTATGCGTGCCCAGCATCACTTTGGTGGCGATGTTCAGGTAGGGTACGCCGTATGCCTTGGCGATAAACGGCGTGGTACGCGAGGCCCTCGGATTGGCTTCGATGACATACACTTCGTCGTTTTTGATAGCAAACTGAATATTGATCAAACCCCTGATATTCAGTGCCCGGGCTATTTTTTCTGCATATTCCACCATGTTTTGAATTACGATTGGTCCCAGGGAGTAGTGTGGCAGCACCGCCGAAGAATCTCCGGAGTGAATGCCGGCCGGCTCGATGTGTTCCATAATTCCCATGACATGCAGTTCGTCGCCGTCAAAAATCGCGTCAATCTCGGCTTCTTTGGCGCGTTCCAGGAACTGGTCTATCAAAACCCGGTTGTCGGGCATGTGTTTGAAAATGGTGAGCACCTGGCGTTCCAGTTCGTTGTCGTTGATCACAATTTTCATGCGCTGCCCGCCCAATACGTAACTGGGGCGTACCAGCAAGGGATACGGTATTTTCTTTGCGATATCGAGCGCTTCATCCACATCACGTGCGGCGCCGTATTTGGGATAAGGAATGTCGAGTTCTTTCAGCAAATCACTGAAGCGTCCGCGGTCTTCGGCAATATCCATGTCGTTGAACGAGGTTCCGATGATGTTCCAGCCGTTTTTGTCAAGTTCTTCGGCCAATTTCAACGCGGTTTGTCCGCCAAGTTGCACGATGACTCCATCGGGTTTTTCATGCTCCAGGATTTCCTCCAGATGCTCCCAATATACCGGCTCGAAGTACAGTTTGTCGGCCATGTCGAAGTCGGTGGAAACTGTTTCGGGGTTACAATTGACCATGATGGCCTCGTAACCTACTTCCTTGGCAGCCAGAAGGCCATGTACGCAGCAGTAATCGAATTCAATACCCTGTCCAATGCGGTTGGGACCTGAACCGAGCACCACGATTTTTTTTCGGTTGCTGGAAATGCTCTCGTTGCGGTCGTCGAAGGTGGAATAGAAATAATTGGTTGTACTTTCAAATTCGGCGGCGCAGGTATCCACCATTTTGTACACCCGGCGGATGCCGCGTTTTTTGCGTTCGCGGGTCACCGGTTTTTCATCAATGCGCAACAACCAGGCGATTTGAGCATCGGAGTAGCCGTTCTTTTTCAATTCAATAAAAAAATCGGTGGGAATATCCTCCGGCACATTGTAGCGCATCAACTGTTCCTCCATTTTCACCAGTTTTTTGATCTCTTGGATAAACCAGTTGTCAATGCCGGTAAATTTTTGCACCGATTTGGATGGGATACCCAGGCGCAAAGCGTCTTTTACCCGGTAAATGCGGTCGTCCGACACTCTTTCGAGTCGCTCCATAATATCCTCGGTTTTAAGCCACTCTTTTTTGTCGGCGCCGAGACCTGTACGGTTGTTTTCCTGGCTCTGACAGGCTTTTTGCAGGGCTTCATTGAAACAACGACCAATGGCCATGACTTCGCCCACTGATTTCATTTGCAAGCCCAGGCGGTAATCAGCGTTGGGGAATTTTTCAAAATTCCAGCGCGGCATTTTGACGATCACATAATCCAAAGTCGGCTCGAAATAGGCCGAGGTCGTCTTCGTGATCTGGTTTTTCAACTCGTCCAACGTGTAGCCGATGGCGAGTTTGGCCGCGATTTTTGCAATCGGATAGCCCGTCGCTTTGGAGGCCAGGGCAGAGGAGCGAGACACGCGGGGGTTGACTTCAACGGCAATCAGTTCTTCGTTTTCAGGATTTTGAGC
>JANRLZ010000491.1:0-8319 GCA_033762055.1 Saprospiraceae bacterium | reverse complement strand
GAGGTATCTCCTGGCATCGCCTGCCGCATAGGCTTCCGAAAATGGCGTCCAGATATCCTGATTGATTTGCTGCAACCTTGCGATGTTTTCAGGTTCATTGGAGATTTTTATTTCGGGAAAAACATTAACCCCGGGCGCATTCTGAAAATGTCGGATACTCATCCGATAAGGCAACACTTGCGCAATCTGTATACCGGCCTGAACTGCCGGATCAGGCGCCAGCAAAGCCCGGGCAGCTTCCAGCGAGGCGGCTTTTATGATCGAAATACCCATCAGGTTTGGATCTTCAAGCCCCAGATCTGTCGGCCCGGCAAACAGCAAAATTCCGGCAGCACCCAGACTGTCGAGAAAACGGGCATGCCTGCTGATCGTGTTTTGCACCGCCGATGTCCAGTTATCCGGATTTTTATAAGGTTCGGCCAATCGTAGATGATAAAGAAAAAAATTATCGTTGGCAGTGCTTTCCTGCCCATGCATGGCAAGGGGAAAAAAGGCGAAAAGGAGCGGTAGTAAATGTTTCATAGAATCGGATTTTTTTGAAAAAAAAGAAATGTCGCTGTATTTCATCACTCAATCCTCAATTTCTTCCTCATTTTTTGCCCGCTCCATGGCGGTGTTCATTCTTTCAAAAAATGCCGGTTTGGGACCTTGGCACAGGTAGATCTGGTCGCCATGCTGGCGGGAGAGTGGCATGTCCAGTTCCCATATTTTTTCAATTTGATAAAAAAAACCGGGCATATCGTCGCCCAACTCACCGTTGATGTAAATCAGGGTGGTAAAATTTCGGGACAACGAATCCGGTAGCCAGTAGCGATAATTGTCACTGAAACTCCAGACATTCGGAACATCGTAGGCTTGGCCGAAATATTCGACTGCGCCTGCTTGCCCGTAACTGTCGGCATAAATAGCAGCCGTATTTTTATCGGGCAAACGCTGCCACAAGGCGCCCGTTTGGTGGGCCAGTTCTTCCCAACCCAGCATATCGGCAAAATCCTGCGGCAGGGCGTAATAATTGCCATCTTCCCATCGGAGAACGCCTTTCAAACCTGGTATTCCGCTTAAACGTTTTACAAATTCAGCTTCCTGTTGCGGCGGAAACAAAGGTAATGCGACAGGAACCATCATACTTCCTGCTATAAACATCAATACCGGAACCGTCCATCGGATCCAGTAAAACCGAAGCCGGCTGATCTGCTCCAAATATGCCGCGCCCGCTGCTACCAACACCGGATAGGCGCCCAATGAGTAATAGCTTTTTCCACTGAATAATAACAGAATCGCCAATACGATCAGGTACATCCAACCGAAAACCCGCCAGGGCGCCCCCGATGGATGGAAGAGCAAAAAATACAGTCCCGCAAGCCAGACAGGCAGGGCCGGCAGGAAAAAGCGCAGTTGGTCAGTAAAAAAACTGCCCCAGGATACGTGCGCGAACTGGGTAGAAGCCAGCTCACTCATGTGTCGTACTACCGGAAACCGGTGTTCCGCCTGCCAGAGCAAATTGGGCAGAAAAATCAAAATGGCGATCCCCGCAGCAACATACAATTTTTGATCCCTGAAAACCCGGCGCGCGGGAGTAAACGCCAGGCCAGGCAGCAAGGCAAACAGGCACATAAACACCGTATATTTATTCAACAACCCCAGTCCCGCCGCAACGCCCAACCCTAGTAACCAGCTGGAGCGCCCGGTATTCAGGTAGCGCAGCAACAGATAACATATCAGCGTCCAGTAATAGATGTCGAACACCACCGGCATAAACAACATGCAGGGGCGCAGGTAGGCGCCCGATAACAAGCCGGCCAACCCCACCAGAATCATGGCGAATTTGCCGGAAGCTTCGCGGGGCAGCATTTCTTTGGCCATCAGGCCGGTCAATACCACTGTGCCTGTACCAAACAGTGTGGAAATCAATCGAACAGCACCCGCCGAGTCGCCCGGCAGGGCATCGCCCAGCCAGGCCCAAAACCCGATGCCTGGTGGCACGGAGGCGAAGCCCCAGTCGAGATGGCGGCCCAGCGCCATGTACAACAATTCATCCCGATGGAACGACCATTGTCCGTTCAGATAAAGATGCAGGATAAGTTTAACAGCCGCAAACCCCAGCAGCACACGGAGCCAGTTGTTTTGTTTCATAGCCACGCTGAATTTGAGGCTGCAAAATAATCAACTGCCCAGCATGTACAACAAAAAATGCCCCTTCTCACGGCGGAGAAGAGGCATTTTTTTATATGGAAACAAGCAGTTGCCTAGTATTGCCAGAGATCATGCTCCCAGTTGAAAATCTCGTTTTTGATTTTCTCTGATTCCATGAGCAGGTCAACACCTTGCAGGTATTCGTCAATTTTGCGGTCGTACACGTTCGATTCTTTGTAGATGTACGAAGCGAAAAGGCGTTTTTCAAACACATCATCCCAGGTAATCTGGGCGCTGGTGTTGCCACCGAGTGCGAAGTAGTTGTGTTTGGCAAACAGTTCGCGGGCGTGCGGGTAGTACACCCAGAACATGGGTTTTTCGAAACGGAAGTTGCCTTCATTGTCACGCACGTCAATCATCGGAGCAATGCCGAGGATGCGTACGCGCAGCATGGAAGCTTGTTTGTCGAAGAACCACACTTCTTTCAGGCGGAAGCGTTTTACGTCTTCCCAGTTGATGTCATTGCGCACGATTTGTACTTTCTCTTCGTAAGTCTCCGGGTCGAAGGTAACGACCGTATCGGCTTTCGAGAGCATGGAAAGTACGTCGTCGGTGCTGAGGCGCTTTTTAAACTTGGCGCCATCCTCGTCGGTGCTGTACACAGGCAGATCGCCTTTGGTAGCGGCATCGGAAAGGATTTTGAAGAACGGGTCTTCAGGATAAGCGAACGGGAGGTTCATTTTCTCGCGCACGTCAATGATACGCCAGATGCGTTTTTCCCAAAACACATCGCTTTCACGCAGCAAAGGGTATTTGAGAATACGGCGTTCGCTTACGATTTCTTTTTTCACCACGTCGTCAATCGGAGCATCGGCCGGATCTTCCACGAGGGGCGCCTCTTCTTCCGTGCCGGTGGCTGGCGTGGTTTCGATTTCTTCGGGGTCTTGTGCCAACAGCGTCGTCGTCCCGCCAAGCAGGAGGAAGAAGCAAAGGCAAGTCAGTTTCATAAATGTTTGCATGACTCGCGATCGGATTTGATTAACGATGAAATAGTATGTTCTGAAAATTCAGGTGAAATGTTGACAGGATTGACAAATTACGGCGCAGAGTAAACTCAATGCAGCAACTTGCCAACCCTTTCAACGAAAATTAACGAATCTTGAATGCAAGACCGCCAAGGTTACGCGCAGCGGCGTCGCCGGGGCATTTGCATTTGATGTCATCAAAGAAGTAAGCGTCGCCGGGCTTCGCTTTGTTGATCATGTCCTGTACGTCGCCATTCCAGCGGGCGCCCGAGTTCTGTTTGGAAATCGGGTCCTGACGCTTGGGCAGGTACGTTGCTTCGAAACCTACGATATCGCATTTTGCATCGAAGTCGAAGTTTTCGAGGATAGCGGCGATACCGCCCTGCGCTTTGAATTCGCCGTTGGCCATGGCCTTGCTGCGGTGTTTGGCGCCGAGCATCGGGGTGGGATCGGGAATCCGTTTTACGCGGTAGGTAAAGCGTTGTGATACACCGGGGGCAGAAACCGTCAATACGGCCTCGCCAGGCGTCGAAGCCGTCACGATGAAGTGACCACCGCCTTTATTGGAGACGTTCACACCGGTAGCCGAAACCTTAACATCGTTTGAAGAAACGCCCGCAGCCGAAACCGAGATCGGGTTTTCCACACCGATGTAGAATACGTTCATCTTATCGAGCTGTACGGCGATTGAACGCTGACCTACTTCGTAAGAGAACTCTTTCTTAACGGTCTCCGTCTGACCAGTCGTCGGGTTGCGCAAGTTAATGGTAACCGTGTACTTCTTTTCACCCACCGTAGAGGGCTTTTCGGTGAAGGTACCAATACCATCTTTCAGGGCTACACTACGACCATCAACATTAATGCTGACGTTATCGGTCTTGGAACTAAATGCGCTCAGGAACACCTCTGCTTCAAATTCTTCGCCGAGAATAACATAGTTTTTCTTCGGTGCTACACCGGGAACGAATTTGTCGAACTTGATGTCTGTACCTTGCACTTTGGTAGCGCAATAGTTAAGAACAGCCGTAGCAGAGTTTTTGGCATCGCTTTGGATTTTACCCAACAAGGGGAAAACAGCAGCGACCGGCATTTGTTTGAATTTGAATTCAGCCCAGTTCTTGGCGGTTGTACCGGGGGGAAGTGCTTCTACGTCAAGCGGCAAGGAGCCGATTGTCGTAGCGTCATTATCCACCAGGCCCGACAGTTGGGTGCGCAGTTCCTTGATTTTATCTTCGATTTCCTTACCCAGACCATCGTTTACAAACATCTTGGTCGTGATATCTTTGTTACGAATATCCTTGGGCTGACCAGGTACTTTCGGGTTTTCGCCGCCTGCTTTGGCAAACAGGTTATCCCGAATTCCTTGCACATAGGTCACGAAATCATTTACCATCTGATTGGCGCGATTTGCCCGGCCTTTATAGTCTTCTGCCTGAGGGCTGGGATAATCTTGTGCGGCCTTTTCAATGGCTGCAGTGAGCGAGTTATTGTTTTTCTCTACAATGTCACGGCTGTTTTTCAAACCGCGGTCCAGGGAGAAAAATGCGTTCATTACCTCGGCCGACACGTTAAGTGCCAGCAGCGCGGTCAACACCAGATACATCAGGTTGATCATGAGTTGCCGCGGCTCCTTTGGTATTGACATAAGTCTTTAAGTTTTTGATTGTTAAACTAAAGGTGGATACCAAATGCTTCGCAGCATTACTGACGACCGATGTTGGCCATTGCGGAGAGCATATTGCCGTACACGGTGTTGAGCGAACCGAGGTTTTTGTTGAGCGCACCGAGTTGGTCTTTGTACGCTTTAACGTCTTCGGCAGACTTGGCCATGTCAGACATTGCCTCGTTCATTTTCGTGTAGAAGTTGCTCATCGTCTTCATTTGCTCGGAAGTGCCGGAGAAATCAACTTCCTGCAGTGCCTTGAGGGCGCCCATGCTTTTCGACATGGATTGCAGTTCGGTAAGCATACCGCCGAGTTGACGCTCGATAACATCGCCATGCAGCGGGGTGCCGAGGTCTTGGGTCGGGCCGGCCGTCAGCGGCTGCAGACGGGAGTTGTAGTCGTCGAGGCCCGGATACAACTTGTGCCAGTAGTAATCCGGCTCGGGCGGAATGATACCCAGCATAAGGAAGATGATTACCTCGATACTCATGCCGAGGATCAGCATTTCAGAAGCGCCTTCCCAGGATTCGAGCTTGAAAAGTGCGCCTGCGAGTACGAAAGCAGCACCAACACCGATTGCAAGGTTTTTGAAGTACTTAAATGTCTTCGATTTAACGAAACTCATTGTTCTTGAATGTTTTAGCAGTTACTGAATGATTTTTGACTTGACGGTTTCATTGTGGTTTCCAAAAGCGGGGCAAAAGTAAAAATCAGCGAGATACTTTTGATTTGAAATGCCCGGGCAAATTACAGGCTTGCTTCCACATTTGTCCGCCATTGGCAAACCAATGAGATGCTTGCTGACTTTTTTCTGCCGAATTTTTGGAATGGAATTGCCAATGGGCAAAATGCTGCAAAGAGGATTCAAAAAAACGAAGGGCAAAACGCAAGAACTGTTTTTTAATTTTATGTTAACAGAATTTTCTTGCTTTTTGCCCTTCGAATAACCTCTTTTTTAGTTGAAGTCGTTGATGGAACGACCGAGGAAAGTGAGTACACAACGGAATCCGATGTAGCACTTGGTCGTATCCTGGTATTCGTAGGTGCGGTTTTGTGTCTGGAGGAAGTAAGCCACATCTTTCCAGGAACCGCCGCGGATTACCTTGCGCTTGGCTGTTTTAGGATCGTCGTCCTTGGCGTCGTAACGGACATCCGGGTTCAGGTCGTGAATAAACGAATAGGAATTTTCGAAGTATGCCGACTCTGTCCATTCCGCCACGTTGCCGGCCATACAATACAGGCCATAATCGTTCGGGTAGTAGCCGTCGGCTTTCACCGTGTACAAACCGCCGTCTTCCGGATATACGCCGCGACCCGGTTTGAAGTTGGCCAGCAGGCAACCCTTGGCATTGCGGGTATAATAAGCGCCCCAGGGATAGGGAGCCTCTTCACGACCGCCACGCGCAGCGTATTCCCATTCGTGTTCGGTAGGAAGGCGGAAGTCTTCCGACATCTCTTCTGTTTCGCCGGCCATGTTCCAGATTTTGGTACGCCAGTAGCAGAAGGCTTTCGCCATCTTCCAGTTGACGCCCACGACCGGATAGTCGTCGAAAGCGGGGTGCCAGAAGTAGTTACGCGACATCGGTTCGTTGTACGAATACGAATAATCGCGAATCCACGTCAGCGTGTCGGGGTAGATTTTGATCTTCTCCCGGTGAATATGGCTGGTGCGGTTGGCGCCACGATCGTGGGCGGCACGCTGCCAGTCGTACCACTGGAATTCGAAGACAAACTTGTTGACGTCAATTTCCTTGCGGCCGGCAAAACGCTCGTTGCCCTGATAGTACAGGTCTTCGAGGGCGCCTTCACCGCCTTCCTCGGCGTCTCCTTCCCAGTCAACTTCGCTCACCCGATCCCAGTCGAGACTGGCCTCGGGGGGCTGCTGGTCGTTTTCGGATTCCTCCAACACATAGTCGAGTTTGCGGAGCGCCAGCGAGTCCGACACCCATTTGACAAACTGGCGGTACTCGTTGTTGGTGATCTCCGTGTCGTCCATGAAGAAACCCTGGATGGAGATTGTTTTTGGTTGCGAAACCAAAGAGCGGCTGATGTCCTCGTCGCCCGAACCAATGGTGAGCGAACCGGAGGGAATGTAGACCATCCCGTAAGGGTTGATCCCTTTCCATTTTGGGCGATTGCTCACGCCAACGAGCTGACCGCCTTCGCTGCGGCCGCATGAAGCGGCCAGTGCTGCAAGAAAGAGCAGCAACAGAAAAGAATGCTGTAGTTTTTTCATGTTAAACACCCGTGTTTTCCTACTAAATATGTTCGGTTTGGAAAAGTGGTCGTAAAGGTAGACAGAGGATTAAATTATTTGCGAAAACTTTTCTGAATAAAATTTGGCAAGCCTTCAAAAGAGTCTCCTGCAGAGATGCCGACAAACGCAGTTTTAACTTTCCATTGTATTCAGAAGCCACTTTTTTGGCAAGAATAGCGAAATTTTCGCTGTTTCAGGTTTTTAGACAAATTTTTGTCTCAAATTAAAAAAATCGCGGGTTGTAAATAACCGGCGGCAATTTTCCCACCCCAATCGGTTTGTTCAGGCTGTATCGCAGTAAAAGTTCATGACTTCCGCGATTGGCGGCGCTCAGTGCAGAGAGCGGAATATCGAATGAATAAGCCAGGGTGGTCTTTTCATTCATTTTAAATCCGACAAAAAGTACCGCTGCATCCCTCGACGCCGCTCCAAATCCCCGGAACGAAGCGCCGGCAAATGTATTTTCACGCCAGCGAGCCATCGCAGAAACTTCCATTTGTGTCTCCTTCAAGTCACTTTTAACTAAAATGGAAGGTTTCAACGTAAAATTTTCTCCCATCCTCAACACGTAGGCGCCATACGCCAGGTAATGTTGTATCGGCTGCAAACGAAACGCGCCGCTCCCTGTTTCCCTGATCTTTGTGGCAAACACCGGCTGGGCCGATACGCCCGCTTCCCATTTTTTTGCCTGTAAAAACACGCCTGCTTCAAACAACGGCGCCCCGGCCCGCACCTTTCCGATCGGCAGCACGGTTTCATTGTGTGAAAAACTCGGCTCGGCATAGGTGCCCTCCGGCGCACGCAACTTGGCGCCGTCCAGCGTGTATTGCAACCATCCGGCACTCAAACCGGCAGAAAAAAGCACTTCCCTGCTGATTTCCATTTGGTAACTGTAACTCAGCGCCACCTGCGTACTGTTGTGCGCCCCGATCACGTCGTTCTCTACCCGCATCCCTACCCCGCTGCTGATGGCATAAATCGGCAAATGAGCATTGACATGCTGGGTTGAAGGCGCTCCCAGCAAACCCGACCACTGCTGACGATACGCCCCTGTTGCCACCAGCGTATTGTCCAGGCCCGCATACGCCGGGTTATAAGCGTATGGATTGAGCGCATAAAGGCTGTACTGCGGCGTTTGCTGCGCAAAAAGCGGAGCGGTTCCGCACACATATATAATAAGAAGAAGTGGGAAGTAGTATTTCATGTTATGGCTGCTACCGATTGTTTGAGACGGTGAAAG
>JANRLZ010000490.1:0-6021 GCA_033762055.1 Saprospiraceae bacterium | reverse complement strand
ATGCCACCATGCTGAAAGGTATTGCGGTAATAGTTGTGGTAATGATTGTAATTGTTGGGATAGAGGAAGAAGTAGTCTTCCTTGGCAAAAATGAAGGTACTGCTGATGTTGGGGCGGGGCAAACCGGCTTTGGCAGGGTCTTTAATGGCCAGTACATCGCGGGCTTCGTATTGCAGGTTGCGGCCCACTTTGTAACGCAGGTTGGTAGTCGTTTCGCGATCGCCGACCACTTTCGAAGGGGTTTGTACCCGTATGGTGCCGTGGTCGGTAGTGACGAACAATTGTACATCGCGACCTTCGAGTTTTTGCAGGGCGGTCCAAAGCGGCGAGTGCAGAAACCAGGAGCGGGTGAGCGAGCGGTAAGCGCGTTCATCGCCGGCGAGTTCCTTGAGCACTTCCATCTCGGTACGGGCATGCGAGAGCATGTCAATAAAATTGTACACAATCACCGTCAGGTCGTTGTTCAGGCAATTGAGAATATTGTCGTTCAGATCTTTGCCGTGGCTGACATTGGTGACTTTGATATAATCCCATTTTACCGGTTTGCGGAAGGCGCGTTCAATTTGTTTGCCGAGAAAAAAGTCTTCAAACAGGTTTTTCCCACCTTCATCGGTGTCGTTTTTCCACTTGTCGGGGAAGATTTTTTCAATCTGCGAGGGCATCATGCCGGCAAAAATGGCATTTCGGCTGTATTGGGTGGCTGTCGGCAGGATACTGAAAAAATAGCCTTCGTTTTCGGTGCGGAATTGTTCGTTCAGGATGGGTTCGATGGTTTTCCACTGGTCGTAGCGCAGGTTGTCGAGCAGCACCACGATGGTCGGCGTTTCATTGCCGATATGCGGAAAAATGTGCTTCCTCATCATGGAATGCGACATAATCGGGCCGACTTCCTTGGTGGCATCCACCCAGTCGAAGTAGTTTTTTACGACAAACTTGGAGAATTCCGTATTGGCCTGTTCTTTTTGCTGGGACAATATTTCCGATACGCCGGTGGCCTGGTTGGCATCCACCCGCATTTCCCAGTTGACAATTTTTTTATAAGCGTCTACCCACTGGTTTTGATCGAGGCCTCCGGTGATTTCCATGAAAATCTCGCGGAATTCCTGCTGGTAGTTGAGCGCGGTTTTTTCGCTCACCAAACGTTTGTTGTCCAGAATCTTCTTGAGCGTGAGCAGGATCTGGTTGGGGTTTACAGGCTTGATGAGGTAGTCTGAGATTTGTCCACCGATGGCGTCTTCCATCACATGTTCCGCTTCGTTTTTTGTAATCATTACTACCGGCACATTGCGGTTGCGGGCTTTAATTTTCATCAGTACCTCAAGGCCGGTGAGGCCAGGCATACTTTCGTCAAGAAATACCACGTCAATATCGGCGGCTTGTTCGTCGTAGATTTCCACGGCGTCGTGTCCGTTGGTTGCGGTAACGACCTCATAACCTTTGGTTTGGAGGAAAATCAGGTGTGGTTTGAGGAGATCAATCTCGTCGTCGGCCCAGAGGATTTTAGTCATGTATGGCAGGGTGAAGGTTGTGCAGGCAGATAGGGATTTGCAGAAACGAACGGAACGATGTTCGGTTGTATGAAAATGAAAAAAGGTTCAAAAAGTTTGAATCAATCCCTTGAAGTTTTACAAAGGATGGTGGTGCGGGTAAAATCAGGCGTGTAGGCTACCGGCGCCATACGATCTTCTTGTACGGTAAATTGTAGCCGTATGGTTTCCTGAAAAGCCGCCAGATAATGCGGGCGTTCTGTATTGTCCACAACCAACAATCCTCCCGTTTTCAGGCGGGGGATGGCTTGCTGGATACAGGAAGGCCGTGCGCGCCCGTCAATAAGGATCAGGTCGAAATACTTTTCCGGGTATTGATCAATGACCCGGGCATATTTTTCAAAACTCAAATGCTCCAGTCCTTTTACGCTGCTTTTATAATCCTGTGGTCGGAAATGTGAGCGGGGAGTTGAATCATTTACGGGTTCGGGGGATACAAAAAAACCTTTCCAGTGACGGTATCCTTTTTTTTGCACGGTTTCGGTCAGCGTATTAAACCATTCAGCGTGATCTTCAACGGTGATGACTTCACCCGCTGTTTTACAAAAAAACAGGGTGGAGCCACCACCGCCAAACTCAAAAATCTTATGTTCCGGGTGCAAATGTTTTTCTAAAACATCCAGCGCCAGAAAATTGATCCAGGGCAACTCATCCGCAATAGAATTACGTCCGGGTTGAAAGGATTGTTTCCAGCGTTTGTGATAAGCCCATATTTGTTTGAAATGCCTCCAGTCGCGCGCAAATCGAATGGATTGCCAAATGAAAAAAGGCAGGGTTTTCTTCCACGACATAATGCTCCAGTTTGCTGCAAAGGAACACAAAAGCCTGGAAATGAACATTGGCTTACCAACCTGGCTTCCGGCTGTTACAATATTAGCTTTACCAACCCGGTATAAAATTCAATCCAAATCGCCAGGCACGTTGGCTCTCGGGCGCCGAAAGCGGCATGGCGTAATAGGGTTCCAATACCAGGTACCCAAATAAATTTACCCGCAGCGACACGCCTGTTGAAAAAATAGGCGTGTGTTTGAATGCGGCATCTGATTTTAAATCATCAAACTCATAAAAAGCGACACCGGCATCAAAAAACAGGTTCAAATCGGTAATCAAAAATCCGGAACGAATGAGCGACAAACGCCGAGGGCCGGTGAAAGGAAGGCGAATTTCGAAATTCCCGATGATCATCTTGCTGCCGATCGTGCGGTTGATAAAATTCGGATCTTCCTCGGTGGAAAATACCGCCCGGTCATAACCGCGCACGAAAAATGAATTGCCCGCAAACAAGGGGTAATCGAGACTAAACGTACCAATTTCCTGTTTTTCCGAGCGCAAATAACCCAAGCCACGCACCGCAAATGTGAAGGGTTTTACGTAAAAATATTTGCGCGCATCTGCCAGAAAGGTGGTGAAGGAATAACTGCCGAAATACTGCTCCACCCCAAAACGATAGCGCCAGCCCTGCAAAGGCGCGGTAAACCCAAAATAGGAGTTGTCGCCCACAAACGCCGCCTGCACATTGTGCAAATTCAGGGTCGCGCCTTTGGGCAAACGTTGTTGGTCGGGTCCCCGGTAAATTTCAAATATCTGATTCCCGGAGGTGTCGTAATCAAAGACATCGTAATATTCGGTAACCCTCGAACTGTAGAACTCGGCAGCAGCGCCTATTTCTATCCGTTTGGTCACCGAAAGCGGATAAAATGCCAGCGCACCCACTCTTTGCTGGAAAATGCGCTGAACACCTACCCCATATTCGGTATAGACATCGGTGCGGCCATCAGCCTCCCGATAAAGATTTTCCCTTGCAATGTAATAACCGCCGGTCTGAAACGCAATGTGTGAGGCATTCACCCCCCAGCCGATCCTGTTTTTTTGATTGATATACGACAGCTGTCCACCCGCATCCTGAATATCGCCATTGAGTACCGCCCCGGCATACAACTGATTATTACCCAAAATGTCGCTGAATAAGGCATCTACTCCGCCCGCCAGACCAGTCTGCGCACCAAAACTGCTGTTGCCGGTATTCACGCCGACTCCGGTACTTCCTCCCAGATAGTCGAGCTGAAATTTGGGTTTGAATTTTTTAGCCGTCATCGACGTCTCTTTCTCTGCTGTATCCATCAGTCGCAAACCGGTATTAACCATGTCGCGTTGTTTCGGACTAAACGGCGGCAACGATGCAGGCACCTGATCCACTTCGCCGGGGTCAACTTCCGTCACTTCAAAATCGGCGTCTTTGGCCTGATGAATCGTATATCGTCCCTTGTTGTAGTGGGTGTAAAGAATACGGTCGCGGTCGTCGGCAATCGTGATAGCCGGCGAATAGGGTGTTATCCCGGTTATCCCGGTCATCAAATCAGTGAGTTGATAGACGGTTTTGCGGGCCATATCGTACCGGTATAAATTGCGCATACCGTCGCGGTTACTCAAAAAATACAGGTTGCCGTTTTTATCAAACTGCGGATTCATATTATCGGCGCCCGGAAAAACGTCTATATTTTCTGCCGACCCGGAGGCGACATCCATCACAGCCAGGTTCATGACCCATGCGCCATTGGTACGGCCGCGCTCGATGCTGAGTTCATCCGTCGAATAGGCGATGGATTTTCCGTCGGCGCTCCAGGTAGGTAAAATTTCGGAATACCGGTCGTTGGTCAGACGGCGTACTTTTTTGGTTTTCAGGTTGTATTCATAGAGATCGGTTTGTCCGTTTACCAGCCCGCTGACAACGATGGTTTTACCATCCGGGCTCCAGGCCGGATTACTGAATGCCGGAACTCCCGGAATACTGATTTTTTGGGTCTTTTTTCCTTTAAATATGTCCTTGATTACCAAAACACTTCGCCCTTTTTCGTAAACATCGAATGCAAATCGCTGGGAGTTGGGACTCCAGGTGCCCGCACTTTCCAGAAAATTAAACTGGTCTATGTGTCCGTCGATAGCTGTACTGGCTATTTTCCGCATTATCTTTCCGGTTTTGGCATCGGCAAGAAAAAGATCGGTTGTAAACAGGTTTTTCTCTGAAAGGAAGATCACATACTTGCCATTCGGGCTCAACACCGGCGAAATATTCATTTGTCCGGCATTGTCATCGTCGAGCAGGGTGCGCCCTGGCAGTTTTTCTTTTTTGCCTTTAATCGCCCAGCGCCCGTAATGATCGCGCAGGGTGCGGCGCCAGTTTTCCGACAACGAATCCACGGAAGTGCCCAGGGTAAGCGGTACCGAGGCTTTTAATCCATATTTTGCCGTGTTTTCAAACAGTGGCCGGATGGCTTCATCGCCATAAACGCCCGTTACATAGGCCCAAAAAGCCTGTCCCCACCGGTAAGGGAAATATTTGCCCGAATCAAGGTCGCGAATACGCGGTACATCGTCGTTGAGTACTGCATCACGCATCCAAAGCGCTGTGTGGGCGTCAATTCTTCCAATGCTGAGGTACTCTGCCAGTCCTTCCACCATCCAAAGCGGGATGTTGGCCAGGTTGCGGATACTGGTCGAATCGCCATTAATAATCATATGATATTGAAAGGCATGTACCAGTTCGTGCCCCAAAACGTGGTGTGTTTGCTGGTTGGTCGGCGCGATTGGGAAAATGACGCGGTTTCGAAGTCCTTCGGTTACCCCGCCTGTTCCGACGCTGATATCGCCCTGTATGGCATTGGTTTGCTGAAAACCCGCGTGGTCATTGTAAATAATCAGGGGATTCTTGAGTTCAAACGTATCCTGCAATACTTTCGAATGCATTGCATACCACAACTCGGTGGCAGCCGCGAGTTCCTTGAGTTTTTCCGGGTTGTCGAGATAGTCGTAAATGGTGAAATGTGGCGTTTCGGTCACTTGAAAGGGCTGCCGGTTGTAACGCGGCTTGTTGCGACCAAAATATTGTGCCTGCAAGGCCGTCGAACATAACAGAGCGAGCAGGAGTGTGAGAAAAACTGGCTGTTTCATGGCAGAATAATAAATTGGGTGTGGAGACCTTGGTCTTAAAACCTTCCCAGACGTAAAAAGTGGGTGTTTCGGATGTTAGGGTTTCGTTAAAATTGCACTAAAGGTAAAATTGTTGACAAAAAACCGACAAGCGGGCTAAAAAAAATCGGCTGGACGGATCAAACCCGTCCAGCCGATGGAAAATCAAACCATTGCGTTTGCTTATTCGATCACAAATTTACGGGTTACATGGTACTGTGTTCCCACCATTTGCACGGTGTAAACACCTTTGGGTTGGCCGCTCAGGTCGAAACTGAGTACAACATCTTCAGATGCAACCGTTTTTTCCATCACCAGTCGGCCGTTGATGTCGAATACCCGCAAAGTCGCGCCAGCCTCCAAAACACCGCCAACATTCACCAAACCGTTGCTCGGATTGGGGAAAATGCTCAAATCCTGATACGCGGTACGGGTGGCAAATGCCATGATCGGGTTGTCGTGACCAACCTCTTTTAGAAATTCAGGCTTGGAAGAATAAACATTCGTT
>JANRLZ010000489.1:0-4084 GCA_033762055.1 Saprospiraceae bacterium | reverse complement strand
GACGATGCTATGAACAAATTGACCAATGCCGCACGTCCGGGAGACACCTTAATTGGCAAAGCAGAGAAAATCAAGGAATTGGGCGCACGTGCCACCAAATCCCTGCCGCAGGAACTCATGAATGACACTTAGCCTGCGGCCCTGTTTAGGCAATAATTTGGACGCTGCCGGTTAAAAATGCGGGCAATTGCATTTGGGTTTGAACAGGCTGCACGCTTCCAGCAGGAACATGCCGGCCGTGAGCAGAAGAAAAGCAAGGCGCCACCAGTTGGGATGCAATTTTTTCATAGCAGAGAATGTGTGTTATTTTTCAGTGTGAAGCTGTCTGAAGTTTTTTGACAGTCCGTGTGAATGTAGCCGAAAGGTTTGTAAAAAAATCCTGTTTTCGCCACAAGCAAGCCGTATTTTTTTGAACTTTGCTCAATGACGGATGTCGACAGGCTCATTTTTCCTCCCGTTTATCCCTCGTCAGCCAAACAGCCTACCGTGTTGGTTGCACCGCTCAATTGGGGCTTGGGACATGCAACCCGCTGTATTCCGATCATTCAGGCATTGGAACGTATGAATGCCAAAGTTGTTTTGGCTTCCGACGGCTCGGCGCTCCAACTGCTTAAAGCCGAATTTCCCCGGCTTCCCGCTTTTCATCTGCCGTCTTATCATATCCGATACGCCACGCACAGTATGGTGTGGAACATCGCCCGACAGTTGCCTCGTATCCTGTATGCCATCAGAGCGGAACAATGGGCGACCGAACGCTTGGTACGTAGTCAGGGAATAAACGGTATTATTTCTGATAATCGTTACGGCTGTTTCAGCCGGCATATCAACAGCGTGATACTGACGCACCAGATACGGTTGCGGGTACCCAACGCTGCTTTGCAATGGGCCGCCAATCAGATGCTGCGCTTTGCCCTGCGCAAATTCGACGCGGTGTGGTCGCCGGATACGTCAGAGCCGCCGGGACTTTCCGGCGAATTGTCGCACCCGCCTGTTGAGGGGCTGGGCATCAAATATCTGGGTATTTTATCCCGCTTTACTTCGCAAAAATCAAAAAAAACAAAAATGCCTGGCAAAGTCGCTGTAGTGCTTTCCGGCCCAGAGCCGCAGCGCAGTTATCTGGAGCAAATCCTGCTCGAACAAGCCATGACCATGCCCTTTCATTTTGTGTTTGTAAAAGGTAAAACGCAGGCTAAAACCCATCATTTTATCGCTGAAAATGTGGAAGTTGTTTCTTTTCTCACCTCGCGCGAACTGTGCGAGTTGCTGGAGTCCTGTTCTTTTGTAGTGTGCCGCTCGGGTTACAGCAGTCTCATGGATCTGGCGGCGCTGGGCAACCAAAAAGCCTTGTTGATTCCGACACCGGGACAAACGGAGCAGGAATACCTGGCGGACAGACTGCATCGGGCAGGTGTTTTTTTGATGCAAAAACAGCATGAAGTAGATTTGGCATCCGCGCTCGAACAATTGCCGACCACCAGCGGCATTGCTTCGGAAACTTTTGATCAGCAAACATTTGAACCGATTTTGCGCGAATGGCTTGCGACTATTTCCCGGTGACATTCATGGCGCGTTCCAGGCCAAGTGTGACGAACGTTTTGATGACCTCCTCCGCTTTTTCCAGAATGCGCGGCAATTCGGCTTTTTCATCTTCGGTCCATTTCCCAAGTACGAAATTGACTTGTTTCCCTTTGGAAAAATTATCGCCGATACCAATTCGCAGCCGCGGGTAGGCGTCGGTAGCCAGCATTTCCTGGATGTTTTTCAGGCCATTGTGTCCGCCGTCGGAGCCTTTGGCACGCAGACGTTGTTTGCCGAATGCAAGATTGAGATCATCAAGCACTGTCAGGCTGTTTTCCAGTGGAATTTTTTCCTTTTGCAACCAGTATCGAATCGCCTTGCCGCTCAGGTTCATATAGGTATTGGGTTTCAGCAAAACAAGCGTACGACCCTTGAACTTTACCGTGGCGAGGTCGCCATGATGATCGCTGCGCCATTCGCCTTCGAGTTTTTTGCAAAAAAAGTCGAGCGTTTCGAAGCCGATATTGTGTCGGGTACCTTCGTATTCGTAACCGATATTGCCCAATCCGGTGATAAGGTATTTCATACAGCCGCAAAAGTAGCGTGTAGTATTGAATTGAACAGGCAACCATTTACCTTTGTGTTGCACCTTGCGCGCATGAAAAAACGTATTATTCACCTCGCTTTGTTGGCACTGCTTGCCATTACAGGTTTCAACTGCCGGAAAGAAGACAACCTGGCGCCGGGTTTTGACATGGTGTATCAGCGGGAATTTGTGATACCAGCCGGTATTGGCAGCTTGGACGTCCACCATTTTCAACTGATCAATATTCCTTCGGACTGGGATCGGTACCTGACCCAGCATGGAAAAACAGCCGAAGAAATTGCCGGGGTTATTACTTCTTCCGCCACCATCGGCGGTATTTATGGTGATGCCGACCTTAGTTCCATTTTGCGCATTTCGCTTCGTATTTACGACACCTCCAATCCCAATGATTTTGTTGAGTTGGCTTACCGCGATCCGGCGCCCCTCGATCCGGGCAATTTGCTGCCGCTTATCCCTTCTCTGGCCGATTCCAAACGTTTTTTCACCGCCGCTCGCATCGCATTCGACGTTCGAATTGAATTGCGCAATACCACGCAAATAGAAAATGAGGTGCGCCTTGATCTGACGATGCGCGCCACTTTTTGAAATTCGGGCCCCGCCTGAATCAAATGCTGTTTACCTTTGCGGCAACAAACCATCGGCCATATCGCCGCCATTCATTCGCCCTAATTTTTTTACTTATGGTTGACCATCCCGGTACGCAAGAATCCCCTCTTTCCCATACAGACAGTTTCCCGATCAACGGCACCGACCACCTGGAATTTTACGTCGGGAATGCCAAACAAAGCGCCATGTATTACCAGGCTGCCCTTGGATTTGAATGGGTGGCTTATGCCGGGCCGGAAACGGGCATCCGCGATCGGGTAAGTTATGTTTTGCAACAAAACAAAATACGCATTGTCCTCACATCTTCACTGCAGCCCGGCACCGAAATTGCCACCCATGTGGCCGAACACGGCGACGGCGTAAAAGTGTTGGCGCTATGGGTGGACGATGCCGAACAAGCCTACCAAACCGCTCTTGCCCGCGGTGCAGCATCTGCTTTCGGGCCTAAAACACTCCGCGACGACGATGGTGAAGTCGTTATGGCCGCCATTAAAACCTACGGCGACACGATTCACACGCTGGTCGAACGAAAAAACTACCAGGGCGTATTTATGCCGGGTTTTCAACCGCGCAAAAGCGTGTACCCCTTCAAACCGGTAGGTTTACAGTATGTTGACCACTGCGTGGGGAATGTCGAATTAGGCGCCATGAATAAATGGGTCAAATTCTATCAGGATGTGATGGGCTTTAAACTGCTTATTACTTTCGACGACAAGGATATTTCCACCGAATATACCGCCCTGATGTCGAAAGTCGTGAGCAATGGCAACGGCTATATCAAATTCCCGATCAACGAGCCGGCAAAAGGACTGAAAAAGAGCCAGATTGAGGAATACCTGGATTTTTATCGCGGGGCCGGTGTGCAACACATCGCTGTAGCGACCAACAATATCCTGGAAACAGTGAGCCAAATGCGCGCCAACGGGGTGGATTTCCTCTACGTACCGGAAAACTATTATGATGATGTGCTGGAGCGCGTCGGAAAAATTGAGGAGAATATTGAAGACCTCAAAGCACTCAATATCCTGATTGACCGGGACGAAGATGGCTATCTCCTCCAGATTTTCACCAAACCCATTCAGGATCGTCCGACGGTTTTCTTCGAGATTATCCAGCGGCGCGGCGCCAAATCATTTGGCAAAGGCAATTTCAAGGCTTTGTTCGAAGCCATTGAACGCGAACAGGCCTTGCGTGGTACTTTGTAGGCTTTTCTTCGGGGGATGCTGTCAAGGTATGCGAATCAACATCCCCCGAAGGTATTATCTTTTTTGCCAGATCACCTCCGTTGCTCCCAGTTCTTTGGCCAGAAAACGGGCCAACACAAAAAAGTAATCGGAGAGGCGGTTGAGGTAT
>JANRLZ010000488.1:0-10059 GCA_033762055.1 Saprospiraceae bacterium | reverse complement strand
CCTGCTTTCCATCGTGGCGGTGTATATCATCATCGAACGCTATTTCACGCTCACACGTGCCGGACAAGTAGATCACAATTTCATGAACTCCATCCGGGCCAGTGTTGAAAGCGGCAATCTCCAGGCGGCCAAAGCACTCTGCCAAAGCGTGGACGCCCCGATGGCCCGCATGGTGGAAAAAGGACTTGATCGCATCGGCAAACCGCTGGATGACATCAACAAATCCATCGAAAACGTAGGCAATCTCGAACTGCTCAAACTCGAAAAAAACCTCTCCACCCTGGCCTCTATCTCCGGCATCGCCCCGATGATTGGTCTGTTGGGTACGGTAATCGGTCTGATTATTTCTTTCCAGGACATGGCTTCGGCGACCAATATCACGCCGCAAGTACTTTCCAATGGTATCTATCACGCCCTGACGGCTACGGCTGCCGGACTGTTCGTTTCCATTATCGCCATGGCAGGCTTCAACCTGTTGGTTACCAACCTCGACAAGGTGATTTTTAAAATGGAAAATACAGCAGTTCAATTCATGGACCTCCTCCAGGAACCCTCTCGCTAAATTTCCGTATCCCGTCCACCGTCCACCGTCCACCGTAGGCCGTCCACCGTATCCCGTCCACCGTATCCCGTTCACCGTCCACCGTAAAAAAATATGGGACTCAAACGCCGTCAACGAGTAGAGCCTGAATTCAGCCTTGCAGCCATGATCGATGTGATCTTCCTGCTGCTGATGTTCTTTATGCTCACTTCCAAATTCGTGACCCCCAACGCCCTCAACCTGTCGCTGCCTTCCAGCAACTCGACCACCATGGCATCACCCTCGCTCGCCGTGTCAATTGATGCCGCCGGCAAGTTTTATCTTGATGCCAAACCGATCGCCGAAGCGGCACTGGAAAACGGCCTGAAAGCCAAAATAAAATCCTTGGGCAAAGACCTGAAATCCACCACCATCACCGTCGTGGCGGAAAAAGGGACGCCCATCGAAAATGTGGTAACCGTCCTGGATGTAGCCAATCGCTTGCAGGTAAAAACCATTCTGGCCACCGACCCCAAGGCAATTCCAGGTAAATAATCGGCGGTTTGTGTAAAACTGCTTTCCCCGAACATCCATTCCCAAAACGATAATTTGACATGAAAGCCATCGTAAATCAGGCAAATCAGGAAGAAAATCGCACCAAAGCCGCCATCGGCAGTTTGCTTTTTCATGCTGCGCTTTTACTGGTGCTTGTATTTTATACTTTTAGTGCAGCCCCGCCTATCACCGAATCTCCGGCGATTGTACTCGACTTCGGCGGCGGTGGCGGTGATAATGCCGCCGCAGGCGAACCTGACAAGGGCATGAACGACGATTACACCCCGCCAGGTGAAGAACAAAGCGAGGCGGTGTCCAAACCGGCCACCACCACGCCTGATCCGGCGCCGACACCTTCCAAATCACAGGCAACCCCGCCCCCGCCTACCCCCACCACCAGCGATCCTGATGTGGCAGCCATTCGTCAGCAAAAAGAACAGGAACGCAAACAACGGGAAGAAGCAGACCGACAGGAACGAATCCGGCAGGATGAAATAAAACGCCAGCAGGAAGCCGCTGAAGCGGCCAAACGCGCCGAACAAGCCAAGCGCGACAAGGTGAAAAACAACGCCGGCAGTGCGTTCGGCAAACCCGGAAGCAGCGGCCAGGGCGCCGGCGGTGGCGGCAAACCCGGCAATGGCGGTATCAATGGCGGAACAGGCGACAATCCATTCGGTAAAAGCAATGGCGACGGCGGCGGGTCAGGCGGAGGCTCGGGCACCGGCACCGGCGCCTCGGTGGGCGGCGGACTGGGCGGCCGGGCCGTCGTGACACGCGGTCGCATCACCGACAACTCGCAGAAAAGCGGCAAAGTGGTCATCGAAGTTTGTGTAGACAGCGACGGACGTGTTATCAGCGCCGATTATACACAGCGCGGTTCCACGACCAGCGACAGCGAACTCAAAAGCAAGGCCATTCAGGCCGCCAAGGGCTATCGTTTCGCCTCTTCCAGCGCCTCGCAGCAATGCGGTACCATCACGTTCAACTTCCAGTTAAAATAGTCATGGCGTTGATATGCGTTGAAACGCCGTTTTTTCTTACAGCGTAATGTTCAGCCCGAACGGATTCTTTACCGTTCGGGCTGCGCTTTTTTATATACGCTAAAAACGGCTTTGCAACGTTTTTCAGCAGAAGAACATGTCTAGTGCCGCATCCGGCGAATAACAAAGCAATGCCTATGACTCTTTTTCCGCCTCCTGTCGTTGCTCGGCGGTTAAAATATCCCGTATTTCGCCCTTCTCGCGCCTATGGAGCCGCAAAAATAGCCGATTTCATTGCTATGCTATTCGCCGGATGCGGCACTAGGTTTTCCTGATCCAGCAAAAGCGAACAAATTTAGTTTTGGGCTTCGTTGGCTTTTGTTCTAAATTGCTTTCGGCTAAAATTATCCGGCTGCAAAAGTTTGATTGTCACGCATTTAAAGCCACTTTTAACCGGAAAAAACAACTCCCGAATGCCGTGAAATACTGTGTTCAATGGACATTTATACCCGCAAGTCGTATTGGAAATGGTACCTGGCCGCCGGCGGCGTTCTGATCGTCGTACTGTCGCTGGCTTATACCCGTTATCTCGGCGAACAGTTGGCCGAACGCGAAAAACAACAGGTAGAACAGTACCTGGAAGCACAACGGACGCTCGCCAGCTCCGGCGGCGATCCTTATCAATCGTTTTATTGCGACATCAGTTTCCAGCTCAAAGTGGTGCAGGGGAATACCACGGTACCCATCCTGCTGATTAATGAGCGCGGCGGCATTGACGGCTACACCAACGTGGGCGAAGATGACAACGACAGCATCTCGACCGAAGCCCTGCAGCGGGTGTATGAAGGCATGCTGCGCGAAAACGCCGATACCATCCACGTCCCCGTCGGCGATGATACCCAGATTGTGATGTATGGCAAATCGCGCCTGCTTAAATTGCTCGAGTGGTATCCGTTTATCCAACTATTTCTGATCGCTGTATTTATCGCCTTCGGCTATGCCGGCTTCAGCGCTTCGCGGCGGGTGGAGCAAAACAAGGTCTGGCTGGGAATGGCCAAAGAAACCGCCCACCAGTTAGGCACCCCGATCACCGCTATTCTCGGCTGGATTGAAACCTTGAAAGCCGTCAATGAAGACCGCGACGACAACCTCGAAATGCTCGGCGAATTGCGCAACGACGTGACCCGGCTCGAACTCGTGGCTGATCGGTTTTCCAAAATCGGCGCTACCCCCGAACTAACGCCGGTCAACCTCTACGATCAACTGGAAGCCTGCCGGGTATATATGCAGCGCCGGGCGCCGAGAAAAACGGTGTTTGTTTTTCCTGATCCGGCCCAGCACGAACCGCTTCGGGTTTTCCTCAACCCGCCTTTGTTCGATTGGGTGATTGAAAACCTGCTGCGCAATGCGATTGACGCGATGGAAAGCGGCGAAGGCACCATCTCCGCCGAGGTGTACCGCGAAGGCAGATGGGCCTGCATTGATGTCAGCGATACCGGTAAGGGGATTCCTTCGAGCAAACACAGCACGGTATTCAAACCCGGTTATTCAACCAAAACAAGGGGATGGGGACTGGGTCTTTCCCTGGCACGCCGTATCATGGTGGAGTACCACCGCGGTCGCATTTTTGTGAAACGCTCGGAAGTCGGCAAAGGCACCACGTTTACGGTGAAACTGCCGCTGAATAACCAGTGAGGCAGGTGCTTTTAATGGCACAACCCAATTTCATCGTTCGTTTTTTCACACTTACGTATTTTTTTCAAAAAAACAACGCCCCCCCTTGCGCCGTATTTGTTTTTGAAAATAACTTTGCAACTCAAAGTAATTTTCTATAACAGATGATACCCACACCTTCCACCGAACTGCTTGACCAAAACAGTGCACAAATTCCTGCCTCCACGGCCTATCACCCGCTCAAAGACCGGGTTTATCTCACGGGCCTGGTACTGCTGGCGATTTCGATCGGCGCCTTTGTGTTTTCTTCCAGGGGGGGGCGCGACTTTTTTGACGAATTTGCCCTGCAATACGGAATCGTGCTGGCCTACACGATTGTGTTATGGTACAACAAACGTCTGCGCTGGTGGGCGTTTGGCGCCCGCCGGGCCGATTTCCCGGTGATGTTGCTCCTGCTTTTGTTGTGGCTGGTCAGTTGCTTTGCGCTTAACCGCGAACTTCAGGTGTTCCGGCCCAGTGCCGAATGGTTGAGCGGGTACCTCATCGGCGCCGGCGCGGCCATGATTGCCTACGGATGGAAAGATCGGATGCCCCAATGGGCAAGGCTGGTACTTTGGTCGGTCCTGGGCGCCTCCCTGCTGCTGTTTGTTTACTATGCCCTGGCATTGCTGCCGCTTACTTTTGGCGGATTGCTGCTGGTCTGGTTTTTTGGCCTTTCCTTGCATGCGGTCGTGCCGCTGGCGATCTGCGTTTATCTGTTTATTATTCTTCGAAAGGCGATCCTGGAAGAGCCCGGTGGGCGTGTGGCGGTATTTGCCGGCATAGCAGCGCCTTTGTCCATCGTCATTACCATTGCCACCGCCTGGTTCCAGGTAAGCAGCCGCTTGGTCAACAGCGTCGCGGCGCATGAAGCTTCGGGACAAAGCGACTTGCCGCGCTGGGTTTCCATTAGCCAGCACCTGGAGCAAAACTGGCTAAACGAATACTTGCTGAAAGCGGTGGCCGAGGGCAACCTGCCGATTTCCAACGGCATACTCGGCGATTTCTTCTCTCCGGCATTTGGCGGACGCGAAAACGACCCGGTAATGCAAATCGCCGGCGCGGTTTCTCCTCGTCCCCATCTGAATGCCGATGAATGCCGGAAAATTTACGCCGCCCAATACGATGCCCGCAATCTGATGGAAGAACGCCTCTGGAGCGATCAGGACCTGGTCACTTCCGATGTGCAAACTACGGTTCAAATTGATGCGATACATCGTTTGTCTTATACCGAAAAATTGCTGACTGTTGCCCAAAAGCAGGTAGGAAATAGTGGTACAACGGCCACACAGGAAGCCATTTATACCTTCTTTTTGCCCAACGGCGGCGCCGTCACTGCACTATCGCTCTGGATCAACGGTGTGGAAGAACCCGGCATCCTTACCACAAAATCAAAAGCCAAAGAAGCCTACACGACCATCGTCGGGCGGGAACGACGCGACCCGGCGGTGGTTTTTTGGCAGGAAGGAAACCAGGTGCGCGTCCGTGTTTTTCCGGTTACGCGCGACATGCCGCGTCAATTCAAAATCGGCGTCACGGCGCCCCTGCGGCTTGAAAATCAGACCCTGACTTACGAAAATATAACATTCGACGGCCCCTCCGCCCTGTTGGCTTCCGAACGCGATTCGGTGGTTTTGGCCGGAAACCCTGTTTTTGCCGATGCTCCCCTGCTATTTCAGAAAAAGCAGGATAACGAGCGCACTATTTTGTCGTACGAAGGCGCCTACCGCCATGCCTGGTCGTTGGTTTGTCAGACCCTGCCGCTGCGCAGTTCCGGTTTTTCATTTGATGGAAAAACCTATGTCGCGCAAAACCTGCGCGAAAAAATGCGCGATTTCTCACCCGCGGTCATTTATCTCGACGCAAATGCCGCCTGGACAAAAGCAGCGTGGCAGCAAATTCGGGTGGCAGCGGGTCCGGTTCCGGTACAGGTTTACCTGCATGGGGAATTTCAAACCCTGAGCGACGATAATGAAGCGCGCTTATTCCGGCAAACCCGGGAATTGCGGTTCAGCCTTTTTCCATTTCACAAAATACCGGCCGGTCGGGAGGTACTGGTGGTCAGCAAGAGCGCGGCGCCTGCGCCCCTGCCCTCGGAATTGACAGGGTCGGTTTTTGGCGACAGCCTGAAGGCGACGGACAGGAGTCAAAATATACCGGTTTTCCACCTTGGCGAAGAAAAAGCGCTGAACGATTACCTCCGCGCTTTGCGCGAAAAACGCCGGATTTTTTGTGTTTCCGGTGGGATGGAAACCTTGAAAAACTATCTTGAAACTAAAAAATTTCCCCAAAACCCGGAGCACAAACAATGTGTGGCGCTGCCGGAAAGCGGGATTTTGATTGTGCAAAAAGACACCGTCATGGACGGCCAGGCGCCCGATCATTTATTTCGACTTTTTGCCTACAACACGGTTTTGCGCGAATTGCGCGACAAAACGGAGACTGAATCCGCCGAATTGATTCGTCTGGCAGAACAGGCCCATGTGGTTACACCGGTTTCCAGCCTCATTACCCTCGAATCGAAGGCTGATTACGAGCGTTTCGACATCCAACCTACCCAGGGTCTGGAAGCGTTGGGAAATGCCGGCGCCGTACCCGAACCACACGAATGGGCATTGATCGCATTGCTGGTTTTTTCCGTCGTCGGCTTGCGTTTTTTCCGGATAAAAATGGCTTGAGATGCGGCTGATTAACCTGCAAAACAAATCAATTTTGTCCCCGGCTGCCGGCAACATTTTAGGAGCGATCTTTCTATCCGGATTGCTTTTGTACTGGATAATGGCGGGTTATTTTCGTTCCGACGCCCTGTTTATGGTCGGCCTGGCAGCGGCAGGCGGCGCGGTAGTGATTCGCCAGCCAGGGGTTGGAAGCCGGCGTTTTGCCTGGGCGGCATGGGGTTTTATTGCGCTTTCACTGCTGGTTCCTGCCCGCAGTTTTCACTTTCTGGCGCTGGTATTTGCCTTGCTATATACGCTGGAAAATTATGTTGGAAAAATCAACGAAGCGCCGGTTTGGATCGCCTTGCTTCTTACGGCGGGCGCAAAAACCATGAGCATCGTGCTGGGTTTTCCCCTACGCTTGCAAATGAGCGAAAACGCCGCACAGGTGTTACAAATGCTGGGCAAAGACGCCCGCGCAGCAGGCAATCTGATACTTTTTGAAGGGCGTGAGTTTTTGGTGGATTCGGCCTGTGCCGGCCTGCAAATGGTAGAAGTTTCTTTTTTGTTTTGTTTCCTTCTCTGGGCTTTGCTGGAACGAAGTTCTGGGCGGCAACTGCGCCGACCGGCGCAAGGCATCATCCTCCTGGCAACCGGTATGATGCTTTTGATTTACAACCAGTTGCGTATCATTTTCCTCGTTATTTTCGCGATTCCGCCGGAAGACCCGATGCATGATGCCGTGGGCTTGTTCGGACTGACATTGTATGTTTTTTTGCCATTGTATGGCGGACTAAAACGGGCTTTTGTGTCTGAAATATGGAGCCGGGCGGCGGCGACAAAAAGCGGGCATGCTTTGCCGGTTTTACAGCGCGGCATGACGATACATACGCTGTTGCCGGCCGGCATTTTGTGGGGGATGGCATTGTTCGGTCCGGCGATGGCCCTAGAAACCCAAACTGCCCCGACCGGTTTTGTTCCGAGGGGCATTCCATCTGATTGTGTGCGCGAAACGCCGGCGCCCGGTATTACAAAATATGTCAATGGCGCATTATTAATCTATATTAAACCCGTACGCGGCTGGTATGATACCGAACACACACCATTGATTTGCTGGAAAGGGAGCGGGTATGTTTTCGGGCAGGTTCAGGAGCGTTGGATGGGGGGCACAAACTACTATATGGGTGTTTTGCAGAAAAAAGGCGCTCCCGATTATTTTACTGCCTGGTGGTTCGACAATGGACGCCGGCGCACCGTGAGTCAGGCCGGCTGGCGTTGGCTTGATATGTGCGGGGAGGGTGGTTTTTCACTGGTTAATGTTACTGCGAGCGACCCGGAAACATTGGAAAAGCACCTGAAAATAATGTTAAACAACAACTGAATATGGCGGGTGAAGCAAACGGATATTTTGGTCCCGAATCCATTACCTGGCGCCTGTACCGCGAGCCGATTTTTTTGTTTGGCGGCATGCGCGCGCTGTTGTTACAGATAGCGCATCCATCGGTAGCCGACGGGGTGGCACGGTACAGTAATTTCAAAGCCGATCCGTTCGGACGAGGCTATCGCACTTTTGCTGCCATGGCCACGATTTATTTTGGCACAAAAGAACAGGCCGAAAAAACGGCGAAACGGCTGCAACAATTGCACGCAGGTATCCGTGGCGAGTTGCCACAGGCTTACACCGCCAATGATCCGGAATTGTTATTGTGGGTGTTTGCTACGCTGACAGATACCACGCTCCAAACCTATTCAAACATGCCCTTGCGCGACTTGCCGGCCGATTGGAAGGAGCGTTTTTACGAAGAAAGCAAGACGCCTGCAGCGCTGTTGGGTATTCCGGAGGGACTTTATCCGCCTGATTTGCCGGCATTTAAACGATATTTTTCCGGTATGTTGGAAAGCGGTTTGCTGGGCAGTGCGCCGGTTTGCCGGGAGGTGGCTATGTCCATCGTCGGGCATCCACGAGTGCCCGCACGCCTGGGCCTTTTATTAGCATCGGGTTGGTTGCCGCCGTCACTTTGTGAAAAACTGGGGCTACCCGTTTCCAACCAACCGACGGAGCGCTTGGCGCGCTGGTTGCGACGCGCTTACCAGGTTTACCGGTGTATACCGCGCTCGTTGCGGCAAAATCCGGCGTATCATCAGGCAATGTATCGTTTGGCAAAGGCGTCGGGTGAAAAACCGGCGCTTGCCGCGCGTTTTTATCATTTTCTGGGAAAACGCTGGCGCATTCCGCTTGCTTTGCCGGCCTGAAGAGCCTTTAATCACCCGGACCGACCAGCCATTTTTTAAACTCGGAAGACCTTTCGGTGCTGACGATGGTTTCCAGTTCGGTGGGTGGGTCGAGGTCTACTTTTACCCTGCTTTTTGAATAAGGATGCATTTCCTTTATGGCCTCGACATTAATGATAAACTGCCGGTTGATGCGGAAAAAAGCGGCCGGATCGAGCAGGGTTTCTAATTTATCGAGCGGATAATCAATTGGAAATCTTTTCGCCGTGCTGCGTGTAACGAGAAACGTAATTTTATCCTTGGTATAAAAATAGGCAGCGTCGGCCATGTCTATGAGGCGGAATGAATTGCTGAAACGGATAAGCATTCGTCGCAGGTAACTGTGCGTACCTTCCTGTTGGCGCAGTGTTTGCAGCAGTTGGGTATAATCGGGCGTCGTCGCAGCAGGTTGCTGGTATATGCGTTTAAACTTCTCAATCGCTTCACTCAGCTCATTGATTTTAATAGGTTTGAGCAAATAATCAACGGCATTTACCTTAAACGCCTGGAGGGCATACTCGTCGTAGGCGGTGGTAAAAATGACGGGAGCCTGCACTTTGATGTGTTGAAAAATTTCAAAACTCGCACCATCGGCCAGGTGAATGTCGAGCAGTATGAGGTCAGGCTGGGGGTTGGTTTGAAACCAGGTGATGGCTGCTTCCACGCTGTCGAGCCGGCCAACAATGAGAGCATCCGGGGCGACTTCCCCAAGGAGTTTTTCCAGTCGGCGTAGCGCGGCGTTTTCGTCTTCAATCAGCAAAATTTTCATAGCGATAGACATTTAGTAACGAGTGTTCAGGGGAAAGAATCATCGTTGAACCAGGGGCACTTTTACGGTAAAAAAAGCTACATTGTCTTCTACCAGTACCGGTTTTTCGCCGAGTAATTGGTAACGATTGACAAGGCTTTGTAAGCCGAAATGGGTGCTGGGTTCCGGTTTGATTTTTTTCTGAATGTTGTTGCGAACGGTGATATACCCGTCGTTTTCGGTAAAAATTTCGACTGTGAGTGGTTTCGATGCTGAAATAACATTGTGTTTTACAGCATTTTCGACCAGCATTTGCAGGGCAAGCGGCATGACCTGTCCGCTTTGTCCATTCAGCCTCGACACCACTCGAAAGCCGGTTTCGTAGCGTTTTTGCAGCAGGAAACTGAAGCTGTTGACCAATTCCATTTCTTCTTCCAGACTGATAAAATCGCGTTCACGATATGCCATGATGCTTCTGTAGAAATCGGAAAGGTGCTCAACATATTCCACCGCCACCCGTGGATTTTCTTCTATGATGGTGATGAGCGTATTGAAACTGTTGAATAAAAAATGCGGGTTGATTTGACTTTTCAGGGCTTCAAACTGCGATTCTAC
>JANRLZ010000487.1:0-8442 GCA_033762055.1 Saprospiraceae bacterium | reverse complement strand
ATCAGCTCCCAGGTTACCACATTCAAACCCACCGGAGCGGAGATATTGGTCGTTACCGGATCCAATACGATCGTAGGGATACCGCCATTGATGCGGTATTGCAGTTGATAGCCGGCCTGACAACCGCCGGGCAGGAAAGTAGGAAGCAACGTGTTGACGTTGACAAAACAGGAGTTCGAGCCGGCGCCTGTAAATACCGTCTGGTTGTTGGGCGCGGTCATGTTGCAGTTGATGATCGGAACCTGCCGAACGATGGCACTCCAACCGGCGGCAGTAAAGGAGTTGTCGGTACGCAGGCGGAAAGTCAGGGCTTCGGCAGCATTGGCGCCTACGGCCGCGATACCTGTATTGGCGGTAATCGTTCCAGGGTTGATGTTCTGCCAGTTGCCGGCAGGAAAACCCGTAAACGTAGCGCCTTGCGGACCGGGTACCTGGTTGGTACCCACGGTGTTGCTGTTGTAAATGTAGAATGCATCAAAACCGGCTTCGAGACCAAATGCGGAGAACGAAACCTGGATGCGGTGGGTGGCCGGATTGGACGGAACGAATGTCACATTCGCATCCGCACTATTGTTGTAATTGAATACCGGACCGCCGGAATCATAAAAGTTGAAAAAACAGGTGGCAGGCGGCGCGATCTGAAACGGGCTGCCCAGAGTGGCGCCATTAGCGGCCATGTTTACATTCGTTTGTGCGATCAAAGGCGCACAGGCGAATGCCCACAATATTGCCATGGACACGGTGATATGGAAGTTGCTCTTTTTCATGCGATGATGATCGTTGAAGAATAAAAGAAAAGTGGCATTGAGGTTGTGCAGTACGCTGTTTATCAGTTGGTTAGCAGCACCCTTGTTTCTGTATGCAGGGCTTTAAGTAAAATTTTGGGGGTGTAAGACGCTTCTTTTTCAAATCCGAGCGTTGCTGCAGCAGGCAGCGACAACTCCAGCGATTGCGCCACGGTAGCGCCTTTACTGATCTCCATCAGAATCGCCTTGAAATAGGCAAGCCTACGCAAAGTGTTGTCGTACAAGGGCGTACCAACGGCCAGACCGGGTACTTGCTGGTTGAGCACCGTAACCTGCGCGATCAGAATATTGGTCGCATCTTCCGGTGATTTCCAGTTGTAATTGGTATTCGGTTGCAGGTTTTGAGCGTGTCCTTCCGAATGCGTCAGGCACATCAACCCCAACAGAAAAATGGCAGTGAGAAGCATTCCTCTCGGAATTCCTCCTAATTTGTAACTGATCATGATGACGAGTTTTTGTAGATGAGTAGTTGTGGTAGTGACGGATTTCCTCTTTCGATGAAATCGGAAACCCGTCACTTATTCCAGGCACGATGTTGTTTGTTACTTAAAGTCAATCCTGATGAAATCGCCGGCTTCATGCACTGCATAATCACCGACTGATAATTCATTGAAAGTCAATCCAAAAGATGCAACCATGCTTTGAGGGAGGCGGCAGGGTGAATCCAGCACGAGTTTACCATGCCGTAAATGTGTTTTGTACAAATTGCTGCACAGCAGGGAGCGTGTCAATACCATCGAAACGCCTTTCCCTCCTTCAATCGGGAACATAAGCGCGGAGGTATGCCTGCACCTGCGTTTTTGCGCCGCAATAGGCGCTTGCTGGCCGCCGCGTGCTGAAATCCGGCAAACGCCGGTTCCCATACAATTGGCAGAGGGAGAACCAAACACCACTTCGCAACTCATTTGCCGGGTGGTTTCTGTTTCTCGCTGTGGTCGGAGCAGATTTTGACCCTGCATCCCCCAGGGGGGAGCGAGGGCGCTGCCCATACGAGCGGAGTGTGTGGTTGAACTTCTCATAAGAATGTATGATTGATGTTTATGATACCGGCGACTTGTATCCCCGGCGCTTTGGTATTGAAATTCAAGTTGTACTTTTGTCGGGTCGGTCTTGCGACCCAACTCGGATGAAAAGCGATTAAGCCCCTATCAAGTCCAATCCCGTAATGCATGCGCCGATCAAATCAAGGCCGGTAATGCCCTCCATCGTGCCGGTATTTGCCGTGCGTGCGCCAATCAGATCAAGGCCGGTGATGTTGTCGGAGAGAATGCTTTTGGAGGAAGTCGAGAAAGTGATTACGCTTTTCATGAGTAGTATGCCATCGGTATTTTTTTAGCCGATTTGCATGACAAAGGTCAAGCGCACCCACCCCCTGCAACAGGACAGCAAACAAGCTCTCGTCGCCCGGTCGTTTTTTTGAGATTTTTACTAATAAAATAGTTAAATTATTGATTTTCAATTTTTTATAACGAAAAAAAATGCCGCTTTTTGGAGGCTTTTACACCCCAAAAACGGCATTTTAAAGCCCCTTCTCCGCCTTCTCCAAGAGCCTTTAATACAAAAAAAATCGCCCCGACAACTATTTAGCTGCCAGGGCGATACCTGTTTTATAAGCGTCCGAATATTTTATTCCACGACCAATTTTTGGGTTTGACGGAAATTCTTTCCTTCCGCCACGACAAAATAAAAACCGGGTGCGAGTCCGCTCGTTTCGATGTTGATCGGCTCGATGGTTTCTGCCGGCAACTCCCGCTCATTCACTACGCGGACAACCTTGCCTGCCAAATCAACGACCTGCACCCGTACCGAAGCGCGTTCGCGCAAGCTGAGATACACCTGCACCCGATCGCCGGCCGGATTGGGCGCGATGGACATCGCCTCAAGCAGGCTGCTTTCTTCCTGGGTCGAACTGGTTGGGTTGCCATATACGTAATGTACCGGAACAAAATACTCGGCCAATTGTGCCGACTGGTCTTCGGTTGTTATGCGAAACCGCAATTGATCTACTACAACATCTCCCGAACTGATCCGGAAAAAATCGTTGGCCTCACCCGACCCCGTTGCGTACACCGGCGAACCGGAAACCGCATAACTGGGCGTTGGCGCGCCATTGCTGAAAGGGAGTACGAAAATCCGGGCATTTTGACCCTCGTCGTTGTAAATATTGTAGTGGATGTTTACCCGTTCGCTGTGTTCCAGACGCGCCGGCCAGGCCGGGCAAAACACGATGTTTTCAACAAGGAAATTACCAAAGGTATATTCCACCGGCGACCACATTTCGAGCAGGGTTTGCGTCTGGTCGGCATTGGTGACACGGAAACGAACGTGATCCACGCGCTGATTGCCGGAAGTGATGGTAAATGTGCCGCTGCCACTGCCGCTACCCGTATACACCCCCGAACCTGAAGCCGCGTATCCCGGCGTCAAATCGCCGTTGGTCCAGGGACGGGCGAAAATCCGGATGCCGCTGCTTTCCGTGGTGGAATAATCAAAATTGATCTGGCGGTCTTCATTGTTAAAAGGAAAATTGCCGCCCTGGGCAGTAATACCGGTCACCCGGGCGGTACTGAAATACAGGTTAACCGGGAGGAAAAACTCGTCAATGTCCACCGTCTGATCGGCATTCACCACCCGAACGCGCAAGGCATCCACGTGTACATTTTGTCCGCTGTTGATGGTAAAATTTGAACTGGCCGATCCGGAACCACTGTAGACCCCCGATCCGCTGGCACTGTAACCGGGCGTCAGTGCGCCATCGGTCATCGGACGGATAAAAATGCGTACCCCTCCCGGGTACGATACATTGTACTGAAACGAAGTGCTGAAACTTTCACCCAGGAGGAAAGAGGCCAGTTCCGGGGCATGGCTGTAGGAAAACTGATTGACCCCCACATTTCCAAAGCGGAAACGTACCGGCACCCACAGCCGTCGCAACAGCGTAACGTTGTCGGAGGCATACACTTCAATCCGGATTTCATCTACCACGACCGTCCCGGTGGTGATGGTGAACGAACTGTTGGCCGTACCGGAACCGTTGTAAAGCGGGGAGCCGCTGGCAGCATATCCGGGCGCCGGGCTGCCGCCGCTAAAAGGACGGGCGTAAATGCGCACGCCGGCTGCTTCATCGGTGACATAGCCCATGGTCACGGTGACATCCTGGCCGTTGGCAAAGTCAGCGGCTTTGGCATCCGGACCGATCGAAATGTCGCAAATATCCGTAACGGCAAAAACCGGCAGGGAGAAAGCCAGGAAAAGGAGGAGAGAGAAAAAGCATTTTTTCATTGTGTATCAGGTTTTGGTTGAAAATGATGTGTCGTTCAGACGCCCTTGTCTCCAGGAATTCGGATTATACCGCTTTATGAAAGAAAGCGGCACTTCGTGAACAGGCCCGATGTTAATTCTGCTACTTTTGCGGCTGAAATATTTATCATGTCTTCCGTTTCCAATACCCTTAAAACGCAGCCTGCCGTCCGCTTTCAGACGCGGCCGCAACCTTCTTTCAATAAAAATTTCGACTTGCTGATTCGCCACCTGCACGAAATGAAGGCGGCGGGCTACGAGACATACATCTGCTCGGAAAATCCCAAACAATTCGATCGCCTTTCGGCCATTTTTAAGGAATTAAAGGCGGATGTGCAGTTTTTGCCCGTTGAAATCCCGCTTCACGAAGGCTTTATTGACGATGACCTGAAAATTGAGGTACTGACCGACCACCAGATTTTTCAGCGTTATCACCAGTACAAAATACGACAGGGCTTTTCCCGTGATATTGCCCTGAATTATCGCGTGTTGCGCGAAATGTCGCCCGGCGATTTTGTAACCCATATTGACCACGGCATCGCCAAATTTGCCGGATTGCATACCATCGAAATCGGCGGACAAAAACAGGAGGCGGTAAGACTGAATTTTAAAAACAACGACATCGTGTACGTGAGCATCCACTCGCTGCACAAAATTTCAAAATACCTCGGCAAAGAAGGCGAAACACCCCAGTTGTCCAAACTTGGCTCCGATGCCTGGAAACAACTCAAGGCGCGTACCAAGCGAAAAATCAAGGACATCGCCGCCGAACTGATCAAACTTTACGCCTCCCGCCGCGCAGCCAAAGGCCACGCCTTTCCGCCCGACGACGTGCTGCAAACCGAACTCGAAGCCAGTTTTCTTTACGAAGACACCCCCGATCAATTCAAAAGCACCCAGGATGTCAAGGCCGACATGGAAAAGCCCTATCCCATGGATCGGCTGATCTGCGGCGACGTGGGGTTTGGCAAGACGGAGGTGGCAATCCGCGCCGCTTTCAAGGCAGTTGCCGATGGCAAACAGGTAGCAATTCTGGTTCCCACCACCATCCTGGCGCTTCAACACTGGCGGACTTTCTCCGAACGCCTCGTTGATTTTCCGGTCACGGTGGACTACATCAACCGGTTTCGCAGCGCCAAAGAGAAAAAGGAAATTCTGGCCAAATTAAAAGCGGGTCAAATTGATATTGTCATAGGTACCCATGCCTTGTTGGGTAAAGAAGTGGGTTTCAAGGACCTGGGCTTGCTGATCGTTGATGAAGAGCAAAAATTCGGGGTGGCGAGCAAGGAAAAACTCCGCGCGCTCAAAGTGAACGTGGATACCCTGACCCTAACCGCCACACCGATTCCGCGTACCCTGCAATTTTCTCTCATGGCCGCGCGCGATTTGTCGGTTATCCGCACCCCGCCGCCCAACCGTCAGCCGATTCAAACCGAAATCAGGGTATTCGACGAAGACCTGATTCGCGAAGCGATTATGACCGAAGTGCATCGCGGCGGACAAGTGTTTTTTGTACACAACCGGGTCAATGATTTACCCAAAATTGTTGAAACGCTCAAAAAACTGTGCCCTGAAACCGACGTGGCTATGGCGCACGGACAAATGGATCCGGAACACCTGGAAAAAGTGCTGGTGGATTTTATTGACCGGAAATTTGACGTTTTGGCCTGCACGAATATCATCGAAACAGGGCTTGATATACCCAATGCCAATACGATTATTATCAATCGTGCCGATATGTTTGGCTTGTCCGACCTGCACCAGTTGCGGGGCAGGGTAGGGCGGAGTAACCAGAAAGCCTATTGTTATTTGTTTGCACCGCCCATGAGCGTCCTGACGCAGGAAGCGCGCAAACGCCTGAAAACCATTGAAGAATTCAGCGAACTCGGCTCCGGCTTTCAGGTTGCCATGCGCGATCTCGATATCCGCGGCGCCGGCAATTTGCTGGGCGGTGAGCAGTCGGGATTTATTGCCGATATTGGGTTTGAAACCTACCAGAAAATTCTCGACGAAGCCATTCAGGAATTAAAAGAAACAGAATTCAAGGATATTTTCCAGGAAGAAATCGCCCGGAAAGGCGCCTATGTGCGCGACGTGACGATCGAAACCGATGTGGAAATGCTCATCCCGATGGAGTATGTTGCCAACACACAGGAACGGCTTAACCTGTACACCGAATTGAATGCCATTGAAAATGAAGAAGGCATCGCAGCCTATGCAAAACGTTTGGAAGATCGTTTCGGCAAAATCCCTGCCCAGGTAAACGCCTTGTTCGATGGACTTCGCTTGCAGTGGTTGTGTAAAAAAATCGGTTTTGAACGCCTGATTTTAAAAGGTGGAAAACTGCGTTGCTACTTCCTCGGCGATCCACAATCTTCGTTTTATTCCACCGAACATTTTCAAAAAGTCATGGCCTTTATCCATAAACACGGGCGCATCATGGGGGTTTCCATCAAACAAACCAATAAGGAACTTATTCTGGTGCAGGATGGTGTGCGGAGTTTTAAAGCAGTAAAAGGATTGCTGGAGCAAATGGCGGGTTTGTAGGCACAACCTCTTTTTTATATCTTTGCATAAACTAAACGGTAGTATGCCACGAAAGGATCATTACCATTTTGCAGTCAAGGAAGCCTTGGAAAAGGAAGGTTGGACGATAACAGACGATCCGCTTACAGTTCAAACACCTGGAACAGAATTCCAGATTGATTTGGCCGCAGAAAGAGGCGTAATTTCAGCAGAAAAAGGGGGAGAGAAAATTGTTGTAGAAATTAAGTCACTTATTGGCCATACATTTTTTTACGATTATTATCAGGCACTTGGCCAGTTTTTAGTGTACAGAATTGCATTAGAATTGGTGTTTCCTGACAGGAATCTTTTTCTGGCTATCCCCTTTGAAGCATACTACGAATTGAGCACATCATACGCTTTCCGCGAGTCTTGGCAACGTTTTTCTGTCAACTTGCTAATATTTAACCACCACGAAAAAAAAATAAACAAATGGATAAAATACTGAATTACCGAAACGCAATCATATCCTTTCTGGAAGATTATGCCAAAATCAAGCCTGCAAATTTACCTGAAGTACAAAATCAGGTCATTATTGATGATGTAAACCGACACTATCAATTGGTGCGAATAGGCTGGGATGAAGGAAAGCATGTCCATTATGCGGTTTTTCACTTTGACATTATAGATGGTAAAGTCTGGATACAACAAAACCGTACGGATTTGCCGATTGGGTTTGATTTAATTGATTTAGGAATTGCAGCAAAGGATTTGGTGTATGCTTACCTTCCTGTCTCGTTGAGATCAGCGGCTTAAAGACTTTCCCCTGATTTTACATGTTCTAAGGCAAGCACTATTTTCCCGAATTGCGCGCCGTTTTCCATCCGTTCAAATGCCGTTGCCCCTTCTGAAAGCGGGTAAATACGATCGACCACCGGCACGATTTCGTGTTTTTCGACAAAAGCCAGCATGGACTTAAACTCTTTCGGACTCCCCATCGTGCTGCCCAGCAGGCTGATTTGTTTCCAGAAGAGCGGTTGCAAACTCAAGCCGTTTACCTTGCCCAGGGTGCCACCGTAAAAACCGATACGCGCCCCCGGGTTGCACAGGCCCGGAAACCGTGCGAAACCGTCGCCGCCGGCCGCATCAATGATGACATCAAATCCGCCGGCCATTTGTTTGAGTTGCTTGTCCCACCCTTCCTCGCGGTAATTCACGCCGTTTTTGGCCCCTAATGTCACCGCCCGCACTATTTTTTGGGCGTCGCCCGATGTCACGAATACTTCGGCGCCCGCTGCAACAGCCAGTTGCAGGGCCGTCAGGGCCACGCCGCCGCCAATACCGGTGATGAGCACACGTTCGCCTTTTTTGAGTCGGCAACGCGAAAAAACCGTGCGCCAGGCTGTCAGGCCAGCCAAAGGAAGCGCTGCAGCCTGTTCCCAGTTCAGGTGGGCGGGCATGGGATATAAATTAGTGCGTGGAATAATCACCTGCTCGGCAAATGTGCCGTTTTCAGGCATCCCCAAAACACGAAAATTTTTGGACTGATAATTCGGATGGGCGCCCCATTCCAATGCAGGATACAAAACTACGCGCCGCCCCTTCCATTCGCCGGCGCCGTCGGAACCCAGCACACAGGGGGTGCGAATGCCTGCGTATAAACCCTGGGTAATAAATAAATCACGATGGTTGAGCGCAGCGGCGCGCATCTCCACGACTACCTGTCCTTTTTCAACTACAGGCAGGTCAAAATCACGGTAAACCGGGGGGGTATTTGGCTGACTAATGATCAAAGCTTTCATGCGCCAAACATAAAACAGTTTCCAGGAGC
>JANRLZ010000486.1:0-9188 GCA_033762055.1 Saprospiraceae bacterium | reverse complement strand
GTGAGCAGCAAAACGGCAAAGAGGCCGTTGAGGAGGTTTTTATTTTTTTGGAAAAACATGATGAATGATGTTTTTTAATCAAAATGGAGGAATGCGGTTCAAATTCTTACGCCGAGTGAAATAAAATAGTTCAAACCCGGGGCATACTGAACTTCATGTGTGTAGAGTCGCTGGTCATCGAATTCCCGGCCAAATGCGTTCAAATAGGCTTCACGGCCGGATACCAGGATGTTTCTGTTGTTCAAAATGTTGTTTACCCCGACATTCAGGTACAAAAACACCTGGTTGATTTTCCAGGATTTGCCACCAAAAAAGTCGAGCGTATAGGCAGCCGGCGCTTTGCGCTGGTCAATAATGGTTTCCCAAATGGGTGTCCCCGGCTCCTGGCCCAGTACCGCCTCCGCCCGACGACGGGTGGGATCGAACTGAAACCAGAAATTGTCGGTCCAGTTAAACGCCAGCGAAGCAAACCAGAAGCGTTTACCTTCATATTTTACCTGCAACGAAGCCGCTGTTTGCGGAGTGCGCGGTACGAGGAAATTTTGCTGGTAAATCAACACGCTGTCAAGTCCAACCGCACCCGTATTATCGGAGGTCTGATACAGGAGCGGTCGGTTGGTATAATGATAATACCCTGCGTTGGCGGCGCCGGAGAACACCCACGACGGGATGGGTTTCCACTCAAAAGCGCCTTCCAAGCCAATATGACGGCGACCAACACCTGTCCGCACGACGGTACTGAATTCGTTGAGCAACTGGGCAAAGAAGAGATTGCTCTCCACTTCGTTTTTGAAATAGGTCAGATAACCTGTCACACGGGTGCGCAAGGTCGGTGCGCGGTGAATGTAGCCGCCTTCCAGGCTTTGAACCAGGAAGGGATCAACATCCGGCACCACATCATTGCGGTTGCGCGGGGAAAGGAAGATGTCGCGGAATTGCGGCGGTTTGGTACCGACAAAACCGTTGGCGTAGAAATAATTGCGCCCGTTTGCTTTAAAGGTGATGCCACCTTTTGCCCCGTAGGTGTAGAACGATTGTTTTTCGGAATCGCCAAGGGACGTCTCCAGGAAGCGTCCGTTTAGCATTTTTCCCGTTCGCCAGAACTGGTTGACACCGACTTCGCCGCCAAAAAAGAATTGAAAGCGCGGCAAATCGGTGGTTACCTGGAACCAGGTGCCGCCATTGCGAATATTTTCGTCGTAATTATAGCCAAATACATCGCCTTCGCGCACCACATTGTTGGGAATGCGCAGATCGTTTTGTTCTTTGTCGGAGTCGCCAGGAAAATCCTGCGAAGCAAAACGATTGATGTCAAGCCAGTAGTCGCCGCCCAGCAGGTCGTCCACTACCTTGAAGTTTTGTCCGGTGTACCAGCGATAGTGCAGGCCCGCATAAATTTTGGAGCGCACATTAAGTTGTTGGTTTAAAACAGCATTGAAACCCAATTCCTTGCTGTCGGCGCGCTGGTCTTCCACGATGTATTGCGAACGCGCGCCTGTAACCGTATTGCCCGCTACACCGTCGGCGTTGTTTACGGTGAATTGGTTGAGGCGGTTGGCGGCATAAAATCCATGCCAGTCGAGTTGGCGGAGTGCTTCGTTGTTGCGCAGGGCATCGGCCCATTGTGCCGACAAAACGGGATCAAGAATAGCGGAGGGCAAGCGACGGTTAAAATCGGCAGCCGGGTTGACGGCATCGTTCCATTCGAGGCGGGTGTCGCCGCGTTCGCCGCTTTGTCCGTACAAGGCTGCTGTAATGGATGTACCCGGTTGTGGATTCCAGTCGTAGCGCAGGATACCGATTGGCTGGTGGGCATGCCCTACGGCGGCATTGCGCTTTTCGCCGTTTTGGTAGCCCCAGTTGGGGTTGTAACGATTGGTTCCGGCCAGATCGAACATTTCTTCAAACGAATCGCCTTGTTTGCCCCGCTCGTTGGGCGCGCCCAGCAACGTCAGGTTCAGGCTATGTTTGCGACCGATTTTTTTATCAATGGATGCAAAATAGGAATAGCCGTTAAAAAAGGTGCCGTCGAAATAACCTTCCTGTCCCCAGCGGCGGCTGCCCGACAAACTGACCGCCCAGCCGCCCGGCATGAGTCCGGTATTGACGGTGAGCATAAAACGGTTGGTGTACGTGCGATTGGCGATGGCGTAACTGGCGCGAATCTGTTTTCGCTGGCTGCTGGCACGGGTGTCGAGTCGGGTCGCGCCGCCGATTTCTGCAAAGGCAAATTCGCAGGGCGCCAGACCGATGCTGGTTTCGCGGTTGCGCAGCACATCGTTCAGTCCGCCAATTTCACCGAACACCGCAAAGCCGGTTTCCGGGTCGTTGATGTTAACCCCGTTGAGAAAAAGCGGAAAGTGCTCGGAATCGTAGCCGCGCTCGCGGAATCGGAAGTTGCCCCATCCGAAGCCGGAAATTTGCTGGTACACATCGCGACTGGCATTGAGCAGATTGGCTACTTCGCCGGAGCCTTCGGTTTCTGCCTCGGCCTCTTCGAGGGTGATGGTTGGAATTTCGGTTACGGTTGGCGTGGTAATCGCATTCGGATCGCGACGTAGGAGCACATTGGTGCGCAGCTCTTCACCAGCGCTCGCTTTGATACGGATTTCCTGGGGCAAATAGCCGCTGTATGTGAACACGAGCGTGTATTCGCCTGCAGGCAGCCCTTCAATGCGGTAAGCGCCGTTGGAAGCGGTAGCGGCAATTTTGCCGGTTCCGGATACGACCACCGAGGCGTCGCTTACCGCGCCATTGGTGTCCGCATCGCGAACCGTGCCGCTCAGGGTTGCGTTTTGTGCGACGGCAAAAGCCGACAAAAACAGCAGTAAAGAAATGAATAGAAATTTTTGAATCATCCAGGTCTGGAATGAATAAGAGTGAGAGAATTGGTTAAATTGGGCAACATAGGGAGCGCAGGATTAAACCAGGGTTGTTTCAACCCGGAAAAGAGCCGCCAAAGGTAGGGCAAGACCGTCGCCCGCTGTGTGTGCAACAAGGTTATTTTTGTGCAAAATCTAAGACGGTGGACGGCCTACGGTGGACGGCCTACGGTGGACGGTAGCACGGACTTCAGTCCGTCGGGAGCAGCGGCATTTATGCCGATCATGTCGAAAAAACGGCCTACGGTGGACGGCCTACGGTAGACGGCCTACGGTAGACGGCCTACGGTGGACGGTAGCACGGACTTCAGTCCGTCGGGAGCAGTGGCATTTATGCCGATGATGTCGAAAAAACGGCCTACGGTGGACGGCGGACCGTAAAAACTAAAAAGCCGCACCGAATACTCGGTGCGGCCCAAAACAGATTTTAATGCAGCGTTCGTCGCTTATCTTTTCCAGGGAAGTTCGAGTACGCGTTGCGCGCAAAGCTCGCCAACTTCGAGGCCAACTTCACAGTCCATGCGGAAGTGTACGCCCAGCGGAATACGAGAAAGCGCATCTTCAACACCCAACTGTGTGAAAGAGGTAAAGGTGCGCGGCGTTCCGATAAATTCGGTGCGCAACTGGTGGCACAGATCGGTGAACGTATAAGTGCCAGGGTGTTCGGGCGTATATTCAAAAAACGAGGAAAGCACCTTGGCGCCTGCCCCGCCAAAGCCGGAGTGACCGGAAGGGTATGCCGGGAATGCCGGAGTCATGCCGTAAGGCCCGCCTACTGGTACCGCATTCAATATGGGGAGCCAATTGGATGCAGCCGGGTCATGCTGTGCGATAATACGGCGGATATAAGAAACAGGGCGCTCTACATTGTAAACATATTTCGAGTGCCAGATCGCCACACCGGTATCGTTCAGCGCAAGGCCCATTTTAGCATAAACTTCCGCGCATTTAGCCAGATCAAGTTCTTCAATAGCCACTACCTGGTTAAGGATAGCTACCAGGCGCGGAGGGGGTGCAAACGTAAGATTCAAAATGTCATCGCTCCAAAATTCAGCAATCCATTTCTGCTCATAAGCCCATGCAGCCAGATCGGGCGTAGGGTTATTGATCGTGTTGACGGTGTTGTACACTTCCAGCGCCTGCGCATAAAACGGCGAACTTTGCGATTCACCGTAGGGGATAGGCGCCTGGCACAAACGCTCGTCCGGGCGAATAGCGAAAGTGCGCACCTGGCCCCATTGCGGGAACATGGCACGGGCAAAATTCGGAGGCATTGGCTGCCACAAACCGGGGCCTGCAGGCGGGTTGTAGGAAATTGGTTGCGGATCAAGGAATGCATTGTGGCCGATCAGATCGGTTTGTTCCCAGGCATATACAGCGGCAGCCACTTCCCGACCAAACTGTACCGAACGATCCAGAATTTCCGGGGTCGTTTCCTGGGCATATTGGCCATACAATTTGTCGCGTGTCTTTTTGATCAGTGCAAAAGAGTTGGTCACATTCGGATCCGGATCGTTTTGCATGTGCGGGAAGAATCGCTCCATCAAATAGTAGTAAGATTCATTCACACAGGCCGGCCAGTAATATTCCAGATCCGGATCAGCTTTCGGCACTTCAAGTCCGGGGAACAGGTGAGCAATAGAACGATTTTCCGGAATGGCAGAAACGACGCATTCGTAAGCAGAAAGGCCCAGGTAAGCCAAAGCCCGCGGACCGGGGCCGGGACGATAACCTTTTGCGTAGCGATCTATTTGCAGGAAAGTTTCATTCCACTCCCAATACACCGTGTAATCATAGTCATGTGCAGAGGGAAGGTTGTTTTGGAGGTCGTCCTCGCCGCATGATTGCGGGATGAGCATCATCCCTAATAGAAGTGCGCCGAGGGCAAAGAATTTTGTAAGTCGAAATACCTTCATAAGATGTAACAATTTTGCGCCAATATGGCATGATTAAGGCCTGGCAAATATCGTGCTAATTTAACAGGTGTTGTAGCCCGACAAATACCTTTTTCATATACGGTGCGCAAAAGTCGCTATTTTCACCAAAAAATGAAGAAAATCTCTTCCTTAATAAACAATTAAAAACAAAATTGTACTTTTTTCGAGTACCGGGGAGCGGAGAGATTTATCCACCCTCTTACAGATTATCTGGCGGGTGTTTGCCGATACTTTTTTCAAATATGCCAAAAAACGACGGCAAACACCCACACTTTCCCAACCGGTATCACGCTGCAACCGTATGTTGAGCGCCCTCCCACTGGTAGAGTCCTTCAATCGAAAGGTAACGCTCGCCGGTATCGTAGTTGAATGCAAGAATCCGGCTGCCTTCCGGTATTTCAGGTAGTTTTTGTGCCACTGCCGCCAGGGTGGCGCCTGACGATATGCCGCCAAAAATCCCCTCCTCCAGGGTGGCGCGCCGGGCATATTCAAACGCATCTTCTTTTTCTACCTGAATCACGCCATCGAGTATTTCAGTGTGTAAATTCTTCGGCACAAACCCGGCGCCAATGCCCTGAATCGGATGCGGCCCGGGTTGTCCGCCCGAAATGACCGGACTAAGCGACGGCTCAACGGCGAATACTTTCAATTGCGGGAAACGAAGCTTCAATTCTTCCGCCACAGCGGTGATATGCCCGCCCGTACCCACGCCGGTAATCAGCACATCAATACCTTCAGGAAAATCAGCCAGTATCTCCGGCACGGTGGTGGCCTTGTGAATAGCGATATTCGCCTCGTTTTCAAACTGTTGGGGCATCCAGGCATTAGGGAGTTGATCCAGCAGTTCCTGCGCGCGGGCAATAGCGCCTTTCATGCCTTTTTCTCTGGGCGTCAGGTCGAACTGGGCGCCGTAGGCAGCCATCAGACGACGGCGTTCCACGCTCATGCTTTCGGGCATGACCAACACAAGCGGATAACCTTTTACCGCTGCTACCATCGCCAGCCCGATGCCGGTATTGCCACTGGTGGGTTCGATGATCACGCTTCCGGGTTTCAATAAACCCTTGCGTTCAGCATCTTCGATCATGGAGAGCGCAATACGGTCTTTGATGGAACCGCCGGGGTTGGCGCGTTCCAGTTTCAACCATACTTCGTGGCGATTGCCAAACAATCGGTTGATGCGTACATGAGGGGTGTTGCCGATGGTTTCGAGAATGTTGTTCGCTTTCATGCGGGATAAAATGTATGAAAAATGAAGAAATGGTGGCTGATAAAGTGGTCTTGAAAAAAGACCTTTTGAAAAACGAAGCGCCCTTTCCTGCAAATTGCGGGAAAGGGCGCCTGATTCCGGTAAATCGAACAAGATCAACTATCCTGTTTCACACCAAAACGACCGAAGCCCCTTTCCTTGCGGCAGGACAACAGCAACAACCGTTTTGAGAATATTGAAACATGACGTTGAATCTTGTTTTGGCGGATTCGGGGACAAACATACGGGCCTGTTTTTACAATTTCCAGGCCAAAATGTTTTTTGATGCAAATTTAAACACTACTGCCTGCAGAAGGGTTTAAACATACACCAACTTTTGCTTTATGAAATTCAACATACCGGATACCGATCAAAAACGCGTGGTCATCGTGGGTGGCGGATTTGGCGGACTTACCCTGGCCCGCCGCCTGGCCAAATCGAAACAGTTTCAGGTTGTATTGGTAGACAAAAACAATTTCCACCAGTTTCAACCGCTGTTTTACCAGGTAGCCATGGCGGGTCTCGAACCGTCAAGCATTGTTTTCCCCTTCCGTAAGGTTTTTCAAAACAACAAAAACGTATTCGTCCGTTTGGCCACCGTTCGGGGAGTCCGCCCTGAAGACCGGGAAATTGACACGGAAATCGGACCGCTGCGGTATGATTTTCTGGTGCTTGCCATCGGCGCCGACACCAACTGGTACGGAAATGAACGCATACGCGCCAACGCGATTCCCATGAAATCGGTAAGCGAAGCTTTGTACCTTCGAAATGCCGTTTTTGAAGACTACGAACGCGCCGTTACCGCCGACGGCTACGAGGCACGGCAGCGTTTTCTAGACATTGTTGTGGTGGGAGGAGGTGCAACCGGAGTGGAAGTAGCCGGCGCGCTGGCTGAAATGAAACGGCACATCATTACCAAAGACTACCAGGACCTCAACCGCGACGAAATCGAAATCCACCTCATTCATGGCGACCCGCGGGTGCTGAATGCCATGTCGCCCGAAGCATCGGCAAAAGCCGAGCAATACCTGCGCGAACTCGGCGTACAACTTTGGCTCGACAAGGTGGTAAAAGACTATGACGGCGAAACCGTAACGATCAGCGACGGCGCCACCATACGCGCCGACAAGGTCATTTGGGCAGCCGGGATTGTCGGCAACAAAATTGAAGGCTTGCCGGCAGCCGCATACGGACGCGGCAATCGCCTGATTTGCGACCCATACAATGCCGTCGCAGGCACGCAGCACATTTTTGCCATTGGCGACATGTCGTTGCAAACACATGAAACCAAATGGCCCAACGGTCACCCGCAAGTAGCACAACCCGCCATCCAACAAGGCAGGCAACTGGCCAAAAACCTGCAGCGGCTCATTCAGGGGAAAGAACCCGAGCCGTTTCGTTATACCGATCTGGGCAGTATGGCCACCATCGGACGCCACCTTGCCGTGGCCGATTTACCTTTCTGGAAAACACAGGGGTTGCTCGCCTGGATGATGTGGTTGTTTATCCACCTGCTTTACATCCTTGGCACCAAAAACAAGGTATTCGTTTTCCTCAATTGGGTCTGGAACTACATCACGTACGACCAAAGCCTGCGACTGGTCATTAAGCCCTGGCGAAAGCCGCAACAAGGTTAATACCGCCCGTCGTCATCAGCAATAAAACACCTCCGGTAGCACGGACCATCATCCGTAACACTGCACTGTTACCTCAATTCAACTATTCGAGGTGTTCTCGTGTCGGGCGAGCGGTACCGGCATGAATGCCTCCTATCCCGACGGACTGAAGTCCGTGCTACCGGAAGCCGCGCACACCGGCCCAGGCCGACTTTAAAAATGGCCAGGTGGGGGGAGTAGAAAGCAGCCGTATAATTTCAAGGGTCGAGGCGTCTTCGTCAAGGAAACGAAATACCAGCGGGGCAGGGAGACGTTCAAACAACCGGGTAAAAAAATCGCGCCCGGATACGGCGCCTGTGTGCAACACACGCAACATAATGGCATCCAGCGCCCGGTAAGCCGACGAAGATCGCAACAAGCCGGGGTTGGGTACGCCGTTATTTTCCCAATCAGTCACAAAATGCCGAATTTTACGCTGGGTGCGCAAAAAAGCATAACCACTGGATGCCTTGACAAATCCGCCGGCCGTGCCAATATTGATCAGCCGGTCGCCGCCTGTTGGAGAAAGTGCCAGATCCGTCATCGGAATCACTCCAAATTCTTCCTCCTCCACCCTGTAATGCTTTACGTTAAGGACTTCATTCAGGTACATCCGGAGCGATGCGTCGTAAACTTCCGGCGGGCAAAGCGCAGGGGAGAAGACGGTAAATTCCACGAGCGCTTTTGTTTTTGAAAAAGGCAATACATACACAAAACGGGTTTCGCCGGCCTGTTCCAACCTGTAATCCATAAATGTCACGGCGGCGGGGTCGAATACCGGCGCCTCGGTTTCGATCAGCCAGCCTTTAAAATGCTGAAGCAGGAAAGTTGCATTTTTCAACTGGCGACTCTCCGGTTGCGTTTCGCTTGTCCAGCGACCGCCGTCCACCGTAAAATGCCTTTCGCCTGCGGAATAAAGTGCCGAATTAAACAGCCATGCTCCCTGAAAATCACCCACATCGGTATGAACGATGCCGCGCTTCGGTTCCATGCCCCGGACAGTTGCCTGCACCCGTTGCACCTGGGGGTATTTGGCCAGTTCCACCTTCGCCCATTGATAAAAATCCAGTCCCCGCACCATGTGGTAGCGGTACGGAGAAATGTGCATTTCAACCTCTTTGTCGGCCCCGAAAAAACGGCATTGCTGCCATGACTTGAACACTACAGGGGGTAAAGGCTCGTCTTCTTTTGCCCAAAAACACCAGGTGCGGTCGTTGCGTGTTTTATCGTCCCGATCGAGCAGCAGGATGGTCTTGTCCTGAAAAAAGGGGCGCTTTGCACATTCAAGTGCAAGGGTTAGGCCGGATAGGCCGGCGCCGGCGATGAGCAAATGAGACATTAGGAAGGATGAGGGATGAGGGATGAGGGATGAGGGATGAGGGATGAGGGATGAGGGATGAGGGATGAGGGATGAGGGATTAGGGATGAGGGATGAGGGATGAAATAAATCTTAATCACTCATACT
>JANRLZ010000485.1:0-2507 GCA_033762055.1 Saprospiraceae bacterium | reverse complement strand
TGCAACCCCGCCTGCGAATACGCCGCACCGGGCCGGACGGCTGGTCGCAATGGGCCGGCTGGCACCGTATGGCACAAAATCTGCACCAGATCGGCAGTTTCAATGTAAGTCTCCCGTTTGAACTCTGGGTGCCCAGTACCCGACGGGTGCCTCCCGAACTGGTTTGGCAATTGTCGGCAGGTATCGGCTGGAAGGGAAAAGACTGGGCAGTGCAAGCAGAGGGCTATTACAAAAACATGCGTCGGGTACTCACCTTTGTCACCTACAACGACGCGCTGTTTGCCGGAGGCGCTGTGGATGCCAGCGGTTGGGAAGACCGCATCGCTACCGGCACCGGAAAAAGCAAGGGAATTGAAGTGATGCTCGAAAAAACCAGCGGAAAAACACAGGGTTCGGTTGCTTATACGCTCTCGGAGAGCGAACGTTTTTTCCCCGATCTCAATGCCGGACGACCGTTTCCTTTCCGATTTGACCGTCGGCACGACCTTAAAATCACGCTGCGGCAGCAGTTGTTTTCCTGGCTGGAGGCCGACATGGTATGGTCGGTGGCCTCCGGCAACCCGATTACCCTGGCCGGCGTGAAATTCCGCCATGAATCGGTAGAAGGCGCCGTAGAACGCGAAGTGTTCTTTTATACCGAAGTCAACGGCTACCGGCTACCGACCTACCACCGACTTGACGTCGCGCTGAATGCCCACTGGGGCCGCGGCAACTGGAAGCACGGACTGCAAATCGGCGTGTATAACACTTACAACCGCGCCAATCCATTTTATCTCTACGTTGATGCGGGCAGCAGTATTAAAGGCAAAGCCATCCAGTACACCCTGCTGCCCGTGCTGCCTGTTTTCCGCTATGAATTAAAATTCTGAAAATCGTCGCAACCATCGCAAAATCCCGCTTTGCGCATTCAACAGCCCTACCCTACTTTCGCCCCCGAATTTTTGTGATTTACAGCAGTTGAAAAGGTTAGAAACTGTTCTAAACCTAAAACGGGCCTCATTAACCAAAAAACACCTATCACACATGAACCCAGACACAGTCCTAATCATCGGCGCCGGCGGACAAATCGGCGCCGTGCTGACCGAGGCGCTTCGCGGCGCATTTGGCGCCGATCGTGTAATCGCCACCGACCTCAGGCCATTGGAAAACCAGAGCGGCCCTTCTGAAAAACTGGATGCACTCGACGGCGAAGCGCTTCTTGGCCTGGTAAAAAAATACCGTCCTACGCAGATTTATCACCTCGCCGCCATCCTTTCCGCCACCGGCGAGAAAAACCCCATGTGGGCCTGGGATGTCAACATGCGCAGTTTGTTCAACGTATTGGAAATCAGTCGTGAGCAGCAAGTAGCCAAAGTATATTTCCCCTCCTCCATCGCTGTTTTTGGCCGGGAAGCTGCGCCGGCCATGACCCCTCAATATTCGGTGCTGATTCCGGAAACAGTTTATGGAATCAGCAAAGTAGCCGGAGAAAACTGGGCAAATTATTACCATCGCCGCTACGGCATGGATGTGCGCTCGCTGCGCTACCCCGGCATCATCGGCTACCAGAGCCTCCCCGGTGGCGGCACCACCGATTATGCCGTGGATATTTACCATGCTGCCATTCAGGGCAAACATTTTGAGTGTTTCCTGCGCGCCGATACCCCTCTGCCTATGTTGTATATGGACGACGCCATCCGTGCCACCCTCGAACTGATGGACGCGCCGGCTCAAAATCTTACGGTTCGCACCAGTTACAACCTCGCGGGGCTGACCTTTAACCCGGCCGAGATTGCAGCAAGCATAAAAAAGGAAGTTCCCGGATTCAGTATTTCCTACCAGCCAGACTTTCGGCAGGCCATTGCCGATTCCTGGCCCGCTTCCATTGACGACTCGGCAGCGCGCCGCGACTGGGGCTGGAAGCCCCGCTTCGACCTTGATGCGATGACAAGAGACATGCTGTTTCATCTGGCCAGGCAGTATAAATAACCCCTCTCTCAACCTACTTCACAGCCTTCTCAATTCCTCCGCAGCGCCGGTCTGGCGTTCGCGGGCCGATTTGAGTTTGCGATTGCCGAATGAATTGGTCCAGGAAACCATAAAAATGCGTTCGGCCATTTGGTATGACTGTTTGACCAGCAAATTAATTTCGGGCTGATCGGTGGTGCCAAACCAATTGGTTGACAGGAACAAATCGCTGGCATTAAAACGAAGTTTGCCCCATTTATCGCCCATATTTTTTTCCAGGCCAACATTGAAAGAGCCCGTTGCCTGCCAGTGTGCAATGCCCCAAAAGCCCGGCGAATCGAAATTGCCCGATATTTCGAGGGTGAATTTTTTGGGCAGTTTAAAGGTGTTGGTCGTGTTGAATCCGTAGGTGAGCGTATTGAGGCGGATGGTTTGTCCCTCTGATTCAAAATTGATCTCAACCGCGTTGGCGTACACATTATTGCCCATTTCCCACCAGGAGGCGGGTTTTACAGGGATATACATGTATGCTGAAATGATTTTTTCATTCCCCAGGTTTT
>JANRLZ010000484.1:0-18276 GCA_033762055.1 Saprospiraceae bacterium | reverse complement strand
ACCCGTAGCATTCGAACACGACTGCCGCGAAGGTATCTGCGGCACCTGTTCACTGGTCATTGACGGTCGTCCGCACGGCCCGATGAAAGGCACCACGACCTGTCAGGTGCACATGCGTCATTACAAAGACGGCGATACCATCGTGATTGAACCATTCCGTGCGCGTGCATTCCCGGTGTTGAAAGACCTCGTGGTAGATCGCTCGGCATTCGACCGTATTATTCAGTCCGGCGGTTATGTCAGTGTAAATACCGGACAAGCCCAGGATGCCAATGCCATTCCAATCGAAAAGGATCAGGCATCAGAAGCCTTTGATGCTGCCGCCTGCATTGGTTGTGGCGCATGCGTGGCGGCTTGTCCCAATGCGTCGGCCATGCTGTTTACTTCGGCTAAAATCAGTCACCTCGCGTTGTTGCCGCAAGGCCAGGTGGAGCGCCGCAAACGCGTCCTGAACATGGTGGCTCAAATGGACAAGGAAGGCTTCGGCAAGTGTTCAAACGTACAGGCTTGCGAAGCAGAATGCCCGAAAGAAATTTCCGTCAGCAATATCGCCCGCATGAATCGCGAATATGTCGGAGCGGTGTTTGCATCGGAGAAAGAACCGGCATAAATACCGGCCCCCGGGCCCTGGTTTGATTTTTTTTTCGCCGCGTACCGGGTGCACTTTCACCCGTACGCGGCGCAAGCATTTTTACCGGTAACTGAAAAATTATTCACCCAACCCATTGCGCATCATCATGAAAAAAACAATCTACCCCATCGTTGTACTGCTCGTTTTTCTTTTCGGCAATACCACACTTTTTGCTCAAAATCCCGGCTGCGACGGCTCGCGGTATATCAACAATACCTTTCCTCAGGTTGTAAAAACAACGGTCAATTATGCACCTGCCACCAGCCATCTCGGCCAGCCGATGATGCTTAGCATGGATGTGTACGAACCGGCAGGCGACCCGCTTTCTGTCCGCCCGGTGGTGATTCTGGCACATGGCGGCAGTTTTATATTTGGTGATAAAACGATGATGGATCGCTGGTGTCAGTTGCTGGCTAAAAAAGGCTATGTAGCGGCTACCATCCAATACCGTCTTTATCCGTTTCTGGTACTTGGCCTCCCCGATTCTATTGATATTTTTGATACCGCCGTCAAAGCAGTGGGCGATATGAAAGCTGCAGTACGTTATTTTCGCGAAGACGCCAATACGGCTAATCAATTCCGCGTGGATGCCAATAATATTTTCATTGGCGGTTATTCCGCAGGGGCTGTTACCGCTCTTCACACGGCCTATCTGGATGCCAATGATGATATTCCCGCGTTCCTGAACACCCTGCTTGCGAACAACGGCGGGCTTGAAGGAAACAGCGGTACGCCCGACAATCAAACCTATTCTTCAAAAACAAAAGCGGTGGTCAATATGTCGGGCGGCATCTACCGAAGTTTCTGGCTTGATGCCAATGAGGCGCCGCTGACGAGTATTCATGGGACGAGCGACGAAACCGTTCCCTATACGTACGGGCTGGCGGCCAATATCGCCTACCTCGAAGGCAGCAGTCTGGTACATGCGCAGGCTGAAGCGGTTGAATTGCGCAATATTCTGCATACGGCGCCAGGCGCCGGCCATACTAACCTGTACGACCAGGCAGCGTGGCAACCGCATATTGATACTTTTTGGGTCAATACAAGTACCTTGCTCGAATCGCTGGTTTGTACTGCCAGTGGTGTCGGGGTGAATGAAATAGCGGAAACGCCCTGGAAACTGTTCCCCAATCCGGTAGGTGATGCTGCATTTACCCTGCAATTTCCTGCGGAGATAACGGGTGTGGATGTGCTGCTGTACGACCTGGCAGGTAAACTGGTGATGCGCCAAAACCGTGTCGCCTCGCAAAGTGGAATTTCTGTCGCTTCATTGTTACCGGGGACGTATATCGTGCAACTCATACACCCGGAACGCCATTTTGCGCCGCAATTGTTGGTAAAAAATTAAAAGAAGGCGACTAAACCCGATTTTCAGACATAAAATCGGGTTTAGCTTGCTCCCCCTTGCATCGTTTTGATGTATGCCATCACCCGTGTTGTGGCGCCCCGGCTTTTTTCCAGGTAATTTTGCACGGCTTCGGAGGCTTTTTGGTAAAATTCCGGCTGTTGCAATTGCACCAGTACAGCATGGAGTTGAGCGGCGTCGTGAACAACGAATGCACCGCCCCGAGCGACAAACTGCCGGGCTTCTTCAAATTTTTGATATTTCGGTCCAAAAATGACCGGCAAACCAAACGCAGCGGGTTCGAGGGTGTTGTGAATGCCCTTTCCAAAACCGCCGCCGATATAGGCCACACGCCCGTACTGGTACAGGGTGTTCAGCATGCCGATATTGTCAATGACCAGGCATCGTTCATCGGTATAAGAATCGGCAACGCTGTATCGTTTGGCGCCAAAAAATCGGGCTGCTTCCAGCAAACGCTCCACATGCGCCGCTGCGGGGTCGTGCGGTGCAATAACCAATTGCATCGCTTCGAGGGATGGCTGCGACAGGGCATCGAGCAGAATTTGTTCGTCTGGCTGCCAGGTACTGCCGGCGACAAGGACTTGATTCGCTGCGCCCACGAATCCAGCAACCTTTTCATTGGCTGGAGCCTCCGCCGCTATTTTCAATACACGATCAACACGCGTATCGCCGGCAACGGTGACACACTGCACACCAATGCTTTGCAATAAGCGGGCATCTTCTTCACGTTGCACGAACAAATGTGTGAAGCAGCCGAGCATCTTGCGCCAAAAGCCCCCCCAGGGCTGGAAAAATGCCTGGGAAGGCCGAAACAGGGCCGCAACCAACAGGGTAGGCGTTTTGCGACTTTTCAGTTCCAGCAAATAATTTCCCCAAAATTCATATTTCACAAAAATGACAAGGTCAGGGCGCAGTAAATCCAGAAAATCGAGGGCATTCCGACGGGTGTCGGCGGGTAGATAAGCCACCAAGTCGGCCAGGGGGTAATTTTTTCGAACTTCATAACCGGAAGGAGAGAAGAAGGTCAGGGCGATGTACGAGTCGGGAAATTGCTCCCGGTAGGCTTCGATAAGCGGGCGCCCCTGTTCGAATTCACCTAAAGAAGCAGCGTGCAGCCACAGCACGCGTCGGCCTTTTCTTTTTGCCTGCGTCTCCTCCAGCCGCATACGCCAGTTGCGACGGCCATTCACCCACAAACGGGCTTTGAGCGAAAACAGGGCTGCTACCCGTATGCCGAGCGTAAACAGTCGAATACCATATTCATACAGCCAGCGCATGATAAAAATCCAATTTTGCACGATGTTTGGGGCGGCAAATGTCCGTTTTTTTTCACTGCTACGCTCCGGCAAAGCGCTATAAGGTCTTCATGGAACAGGAAAACAACCCGCCTCCCGCTCGTGTACGTCATTCCTGGCGCAACCGCGTTTGGGCCATCCCATCCCAGGTCTGGAACCGTATTGATCCCAAAAAGACGGACTCCTGGCTGGCGGCGGTACTGGGTATATTTCTGCGAACGGCAGGTATTCTGCTTTTGCTGTTTGCCATTTTAATTATCTACCGCATGATGGGCGACACCGGGTTTGCCTTGCAGTCCTTTTTTGTACCAAAAACGATGGAAGAAAACGGCATGGGCGGAAACATAGCCGCCTTGCGCTTGCAAGATGCCATCCAAAACCTGAAAGAAGAAGCAGCCTCGGTGAAAAAGGATGAACTGCAGGTAGGTAACAGCGATGCCCAGGCTGCCATGAATGTGCAAGTGATGGGTGTGGAAGTTTCGTTGACTTCTATTGCCTATCAATTGCGCCATCTACTGGGCAAGCCACAAAAAAGAATCACCGGGGAGTTTGTTCGCAACGGCGATCGGCTTACCCTTTTGTTGCGGATGAGTGGGTATCCTAACGCTCCTTTCGAGACAATCTGCACATCCGGTACGGAGACGGATGCCGCCCAGCGTTTGCTGCAACAGGCTGCCGAAAAAGTGTTGGAACGAACCGACCCCTATCGCATGGCAGTGATACATTACCGGAGGAAAAATTATCCGGAAGCCATTAATTTGGTGCGACTTATCATCAAGGACCGGCCCGGAGAGCGTGTTTGGGCCTATCATGCCTGGGGCAATATTCTGTTTGAACAAGGAAGGCTGGAGGAGGCAGCGCTTAAATTTCAGCGCGCTACCGAACTAGACCCCGAATTTTCCTACGCGTATCAACGCTGGGGGATCTTGCTATTGCAACAAAGAAAAGTGGCAGAAGCCATGGAAAAATTGGAGAAAAGCCTGCAACTAAAACCTGAAAACTCCGACTCCTGGTTTATTTTGGGCTGGCGGCATGTAGAACTAAAAGAATATGCAAAAAGCGATTCGTTTTATTTACAAGGGGTAAAATATGCGATCGGTACGCCTTATGAGTCCATCGCCTGGCAAGCCTGGATCGGGGCCAAGATGGATCAGGACAGTAATGAAGCCGCCATGAAACTTGCACAAAAAGCCCTCGAAACGGCCTCTGAAACCGCCGGGGGCTATATTACACGCGGTATGGTGTACCTTTTGCAACGTGATACCAATAAGGCTTTTGAAGCCGGATTGCGCGCGCTGGATCTGGAGCCTGACAACTTGATTGCAATGAAAATGTTAAGCAACGGGTTATTTGCCATGAAAAAATACAGTGAAGTGGTAGCCATTACACAAGGCAAAATGCCAGAAAAACAAATGATGGGAATGGCGATGGGGGTGTTTAACAATACGGCCATGGCTTATAATTTTCTGGGGCAACATGATTCCGCCATGGCTGTCATTCGACGGGTAATCGCACTGGATACAACTTATGGTGCGCCCTATTCAACCCTGGCAGAAACCTATGCGTTTATGGGTAAAAAGGAGGCGTTTTATGAAAACCTCGAAAAAGCCCTGCGGCTTGGAATGCCCATTCGTTATATTGACTGGGAAACCCCTCCTTACAACCGCTTTATTCATGAATCCCGGGCCAAGGCAATCAGGGCAAAATATGGCGGAGCAAATTAAACATGGATAGATTTTCCTGATCCAGCGAAAGTGTACAAATTTAGTCGTTGGATCAGGAAAATCTATGCATGTTCTTGGCATTAATAATAGACATCTTCCGCATTGCCCACATACATGGGCAGGGTAAACACCAGCCTGATGCCAAAACGCAGATCGAGGCGCTGTCCACTCAGTTTTTTCATTTCGGAATAGTCCCAGTCGCGCCGTGTTTGGGTGAAAGCCTGACCGAATTCAAAGCCGGCCATCCAGTCGAGTTCTCTCCGAACGCCGAGGTTTTGCCAGCCGATAAATTGTTGTAAAGCAGGGCCGCCGCTGAGGCGGTCATAACCTTTTTTGTAATCGCCGGTGAGTTGTGCAGCCGTACGGGCATCATCAAGAATACGAATTCGGTGTTGTGCCCAGCCTGCCCCGATCGTCCAGCGGATTCCGGCCCGTTTGTCACCAATGGGAATGAGTTGGCCTGCCACCGCCCCCAGGTACATGCCGCGTTGTTGGAGTCGCACAGTGGCAATGGCGCGGTCATTGCCGATGATGTCTCCTTCAGGGGTACGAAGGATGCTGAGCGGGTCTTCTTTGACCACACTGCCAAAATGGAAGGCGCCTTCCAGGCCAAAAACCCAGTTTTTGGAGGTAAGAAACTCCAATCCACCACCGATGGCGCCATTTACACCGAAACGATCGGCCAAATCACCGCCTGGTAAATGGCCGCCCAGCGAAAAATGCAGCAGTACTCCCTTACTTTTGCCCGCCTGTTCCTTGTTTTCGGGCGCTGCTACCCGTTGCGCATTTGAAGAAACGGCAAAAAACAGGATCGCTGCAATGGAAAGTAGGTATGAATTCATTGTTGCAGTAAGAATTAATATGGATATGACAACCGAACCGTCGCCGATCGGCGGCAAAAGTAACGTCTTCAATGGCTTATCTGCTGCCACGCTCGCGGAATTGCGCGACATAGTGAGCGAACGCTACCTGTTGACGGACGAAACCGCCCTGCGCGAACACGGGCACGACGAAACGGAAGACTTGTTTTTCCCTCCGCAAGCGGTGGCAGAACCGGCAGATACACAGCAAATCAGTCGTATCCTCCAACTTTGCACCCGCGAGCGAATTCCCGTTACCGTCCGTGGTGGCGGTTCCGGACTGGCCGGCGGCGCCTTGCCTGTTTTTGGCGGACTGGTATTATCCATGCGCCGCCTTGACCGCATTCTGCATATTGACGAGCAAAATTTTCAGGTGACCGTTCAGCCCGGTGTGATTACCGAACATCTACAAAATACACTGAAAGAGAAAGGGTTGTTTTACCCGCCAGATCCTTCCAGTCGTGGATGGAGTTTTATAGGTGGCAATGTCAGCACCAACGCCGGTGGCCCGAAGGCCGTGAAATATGGCGTAGTGAAAGACCATGTGCTCAATCTCGAAGTCGTACTGCCGAGCGGTGAAATCATTGAAACCGGCGCCAATACCCTCAAAAACTCAACCGGTTACAACCTTACCCAACTCATTGTCGGCAGCGAAGGAACCCTGGGAGTGGTGACGCGTATTGTGTTGAAATTGCAGCCCTATCCGACACAAAATTTACTGATGCTCGTTCCTTTCTCTTCCGCCGAAAGTGCTTGTGCGGCGGTGGCTGCCATTTTTCAATCGGGTGTAACGCCCAGCGGGCTGGAATTTATGGAGCGAAACGCTATTGACTGGGCGGTGCGGTATGTGGGCGAGACACCTGTACCCATAGAAGACAACGACGCTGCGCACCTGTTGATCGAACTCGACGGTTTTCACATGGACAGCCTTTTGGCGGATAGCGAAACCATTGCGAAGGTTTTGGAGCGGTTTGATGGTGGCAATATCTTTTTTGCCGACGACGATGCCACCAAAACATCTTTGTGGAAACTGCGGCGCAACGTCGCGCATGCCGTTAAACGCAATTCCATTTACAAGGAAGAAGATACGGTTGTACCACGCGCGGAACTGCCCCGTTTATTAAAAAAGGTAAAAGAAGTAGGCGCCAGTTACGGCTTCGAATCGGTGTGCTACGGGCATGCCGGCGACGGAAATCTGCACGTCAATATCCTGCGGGGTAACCTGTCTGAAAACGTATGGCTGGAAGAGGTTCCCAAAGGTATCCGCGAAATTTTTACATTTGTAAAAAGTGTGGGAGGCACCATCTCCGGAGAACATGGTATTGGATGGGTACAAAAGCCGTACCTCGATGTAGTATTTAATCAAACAGAAATGCGCCTGATGCGCGAAATCAAAAAAGTCTTCGATCCGCTGGGCATTCTCAATCCCGGAAAAATTGTTTAAAATACCAGCATGGTACCCTTGCTCGAAATAAAAGACCTGACCATTGATTTTCATTCTGCCCGTGGCCGTACCCGCGCTGTGGAGGGCATTTCTTTTGCCATAGGCGCCGGTGAAACCCTGGGTATTGTCGGCGAATCGGGTTCGGGCAAGTCGGTCACGGCACTGTCGGTCATGCAGTTGCTGCCTCGTCCGGCGGCGCGGTTTGCCGGCGGTCAAATCCTGTATCATACTGCCGGCGCTTCGAAAAATTTGCTGGCCTGTGCCGAGGCGGACATGCAAAAAATACGCGGAGCAGAAATCGCCATGGTATTTCAGGAGCCCATGACCTCGCTCAATCCGGTATTCCGTTGTGGGCATCAGGTGACGGAAGCCATTCAACTACACCAAAAAACCAGTTTTGCCGAGGCGCGCAAGCAGGCGCTGCACTGGTTTGAACGTGTTCAATTGCCCGACCCGGTCCGAATTTTTGAAGCCTACCCACACCAGATCAGTGGTGGCCAAAAGCAACGGGTAATGATTGCCATGGCCATGTCGTGCAACCCGCGTCTGCTTATTGCCGACGAGCCGACCACTGCGCTTGATGTAACGGTGCAAAAAACCATCCTCGATTTGATGCGCGGCTTGAAGGAGGAACACGGCTTGTCCATGCTGTTCATCAGCCATGATCTTGGTGTGATTTCCGAGATATGTGACCGGGTGGTGGTGATGTATCAAGGACAGATTGTGGAAGAAGGGCCGGTCAAACAGGTGTTACAAGCGCCGGAACACCCTTACACGAAAGGCCTGCTGGCCTGCCGGCCTTCATTGCAGCGAAAATTAGAGCGATTGCCTACTGTGCCCGATTTTCTGGAAAACCGCCAGTTTGAAGCGCGGGTTATCACACCGGATGAAACCCGCAGGCGTCAACAACAATTGGAGGCGCAGCCCCCATTGCTGGAAGTCAAAAATCTGCGGGTGCGTTATCCGGTTAAAAAAGACTGGCTGGGACGTCCGACAGCCTGGCTGAATGCCGTAAACGATGTCAGTTTTGATATTTATCCCGGAGAAACGTTTGGCCTGGCAGGAGAATCCGGCTGTGGAAAGACGACACTGGGCCGTACGATCGCGCGGCTCACGGATGCTTATGCCGGCGAAGTGCGCTATAAAGGCATTGATATACAGCGACTGTCAGAACAGGATTTTCGGCCATACCGTCGCGAAATTCAAGTAGTTTTTCAGGATCCGTACGCTTCTCTCAATCCGCGTATGCGCATTGGAGAGGCCATCGTTGAGCCTATGCAGGTACATCATTTGCATGATAATGATCGCGCACGTCGTGAACATGCCGTAAGATTGCTTGAAATGGTAGGATTGGCGGCCGATCATTTTCAGCGTTATCCGCACGAGTTCTCGGGCGGACAACGACAGCGTATTTGCGTGGCGCGCGCCCTGGCCCTGGAGCCCCGTTTTATTGTGTGCGACGAAATGGTGTCGGCGCTCGACGTGTCGGTGCAGGCTACGGTACTTAATTTGCTGATGGAGTTGCGCGAACGTCTTGGACTTACCTACCTGTTTATTTCGCACGATCTGAGTGTAGTCAAGCAAATGTGTGACCGCCTGCTCATTATGAACCAGGGGCAGACGGAAGCGCTCGGGTATCCGGAAGATATATACACACGATCGGATAAACCTTATGTGCAAAGATTGATCGAGGCGATTCCCGGACGATGAGCAGGTAACAACTTGTCTACGTGTTACATTTTTTTCTGTTTTAAGAGATAGAAATCAAAAGAAGCAAGCCTTTTGAGGGCCGATCCCCCCTCAAAAGGCTTGCTTCTTTTGGGTAAGATTGCTAAAATATGTTCTAACTATCACGGGCTTCAATGGCACAACTTTGTAGTACTAATCAGCAATGCTGACCTTGTTTAAGTGCTAATAATCAATTGAACCCAAATTAGGATATGCCTGCTGTCAATTGACCACCGGCAGTTGGTTATTGAGTTACACATTCACTACTGTTTTCCAAAAACGCTTTTCAATCATGTTTGCCCACCTTTTTTTGCGACTATCCGTCGCCCGCAACTGCATTGTTGTTTTCTTCTTGTTGACCGGATTTTTGACGCAAGCACAGTCAGATATTTTTCAACCTTCTGCTGGCGGTTCCGGCGATTTAATTGGCGAACAACTTGTTCGATACAATCGGTATGAAGCCATGGATCATCTCTTTTCAGAGGTGGATGTTATTGAAATTGGTGACCTGGCTACTTTGCAAGACAACGGAATTGTCAAGGTAAGCCTTCCGGGGGAGGGATGCGACCCTGTCTTTTTTCAGATGAAGCAAGTATCGTACGATGCTCCTACCCGCTATGAGTGGTATGGTGAAGTTGATCGAAGTGATACTTCTGAATGGCGCAGCGGCAACCTGATGTTGATTGCAGATGGAGATGCCAAATTTGGCTATCTAACGGTTGATGACCGCTTTTACAACATTGAAGATCTTACAGGTGGTAAACAGGTTCTTCTGTTACGAGCCGAACAGGACGCCACCGCTTGTACGGTGGACGCAGCCGCGCTGCGCCCTGACATTACACAGGAGGCGTTGAATGCGCCGCCAACCGTACAGGATCGTTCCGAAAACTGTGATATTCGAATACTGGTATTGTACACACAATCTGTACTGGATAATGCATCAAATGCCAATAATATCGCAACCACGGCTATCGCCCAAACTAAACAGACTTTTCTCAACAGCAATATCAGTACAAATTCAGTCAATCTGATTACGGCAGGCATTGAACTTTTACCACAATACTCGGAGGAAGATAAAACCTTCCAGGATGTATTGTATGAAATTGATGGCCTTCCTGCCGTCACATCCAGGAGAAATGCCCTTGGCGCAGACCTGGTAGCCGTATTGGTAAATAAAAATATCATGGACGATGATGACACGCCCATCGGTATTGCGTTTGTCGGCGCCAATACACCTGCCGCCGGTTTTTCAGTAACCAACGCCTTTGATGCCACAGGAAAGGGCTGGCCTTTTACCCATGAAATCGGGCATAATCTGGGTGCAGGCCATGAACCTTGTGATGCTGAAGACCCTGGAAGCAATTGCGAAGACGACCCGGATGAGGCCCATGCACATACCTGGTCGTATAAAAAAATGTGTGGTTGCGGTTGGTTTTGGCTGGAAAAACGCACCGTTCGCCGCCGTACGGTGATGTATTCAGTTGGAGGTAGAAATCCGGATGTTATCCAGCACTTTTCCAATCCGTTTGTTAAATATGACGGCAAACCCACCGGAATAGTAGATGAGCGCCACAACGCGCTCACTATCGCCAACAATGCCTGCAAGGTGGCCAATTATCGCACCACCAACGAAGCGCCGCTCAGCGCAACTATTTATGGATTTCACCAGGTTTGTGAAGGAATTTCTGCTGAATGGTACACCGCCGGCGTCAGCGGCCCTCCCGGCCCTTACACGTATGCGTGGCAAGTGGCAGTACCCGGCTCGGGCGGAACCAACTTCGGCCCGGTGTTGAGCACCAACAGTTTTTTTGAACTGGATCTGAGTGGAATGGTTGCCGGACAATACGCCACCATCAAACTTACAGTAACCAAAGGCGCCCAGTCTGTAACCACCTACCTTACGGTTCATATCATCGAACCCGACGATTTGCGTTGTTTCCGCTCGGATAATTCAGACAATACCATACAGCAACAATTAGCCGAAGCCGGCGCAGCCATCTATCCCAACCCGAACGACGGCGCTATGACCGTAGAGTTGCTTACCAACGCAGGTTCCCGCGGCCGAGTCAGCGTACACAACCATCTCGGACAGGAAGTATTTGTGGTGTACGACGGCATGTTCGATGCCTGGAAAACGACTTTCAACACAGAATTGCGACATCTGTCGAACGGCCTTTACTTCTTGTCGGTCAATACACCGGATGGCCGTAAAACAGTGCGATTTGTGCTTTCAAAATAAGTCACTTGCCATAAAACGTACTGCGATGAAGATGCCATCTCCATCGCAGTACCTTCTTTCTTTTCATTCATTCATTCACTTTATTTTACCATGACCATCTTCAAATTTTTCGGGCAGGACAAACGCCGTTTGTTCTACCTTATGCCTGTAATTGCCCTTTGTTCGGCTTTGTTCTTCATGCATGCCTGCAAAAAAGAGCATTCTCATCAGTTTGAAAATGCTTCCAAAGATTTACAAAAAGCCGGCGCTCGTGACGGTGGCTTTGTCGTAACCAAGGCCTGGCTGACCGACTTCCAGTCGGATCTTGGCAAAGTACTTGACGAGGATTTGCCATCCGACTCCTACACCGCCGAAGAAGCCGCCGCCGGCGTCGAAGCACTCATTAACATTGCCAGCCTTTCTGATCGCTTTGCCTCGGTTCATATTTTCAATGTAACGCGTTTTGAAGTAGATATGACCGACAATGCTGAAGCCATTGCCAAAATTTATAATGCTTCCTATGATGCTTACCATGGCTTCTGGCTTACGACCGACACGGCCAATACGGTTCCGGTTATGGTGGATGTTACGGTTGAAAGAGAAATCGGCAGTATGGCCAATATCAAGGTGACTTCCGTTCTGGGCGTATGTAACACCTGTTACGATGAAAAATATGCCAACTCCAGCAGCCCTTGCGAAGATGTATTTACTTCGGATGAGGCTTTTCGCGTTGGCGCGGGCGATGAAGATATGACTATGATGGATTTCTTCTTTAACCCGCCCTGCGAAGAAGCTTGTGGAAGTACCCCTGCTTGTGGCACGGGTCTGACGGCCTACGAACAAATTGAAGAACGCATTAATTATAACTACCTGCAAAACAATCCGCCAACCTGCCCTCCCGGCAAAAAGTTTGTGGGTTGGGCCAATGTGGAATGTGTAGAAGCCTGGCCCCTCGATTTCATTTTTGAAACATGTAATTTTAATTCGCAGGTAATCGGTACTTGCATGGAATACGAGCAACTCAACTGCGTGTACTGCGCTGTTTACGATCGTATCGGAACCGACCCCTTTACGATTCCGGCCGGCAAACACTTCGTGTCCATCAATTTTGCCCTGGATTATTGTGTCTGCGGCGGCGACGATCCCTGCGATTATCTCACACAATTGCAGGCAACCTATTGCTATGGAACCCCGGTTTGCCGCTGGCGTATCATAAAAACATGGGACAATCCGGTAGCCGTCCCGATAAACGATATTTCACTGCCCTGATTGTTGAAGATACTGTGCAAGGGGTCGAAAAACAAGATTTCAGCACTTTGCGCCTACCTTAATCCAGACAAACCCAAATCAGGAAATCCTGGTAGCTAAGTGGCCATAAGCTATCGGATTCGAGTTCACACATTCACTACTGTTTTCCAAAAACGCTTTTCACATTATGTTTACAACAACACGAATGCGACCGATGGTCGCCCGACATTTTCTTGCCCTTGTCCTGCTGTTCAGCGGGTTAATGGCACATGCCCAAAGCGACATCCTCACGCTGGCTCCCGGTGGAGCCGACTATCTGGTGGGCGATCAACTGGATCGTTATAACAAAATAGTCGCGCTGGATGAAGATATTATTGGCGTTGATGTCATTGAGTTGGGCAACCTGGCCCTGATACAGGACGACGGCCGGATCAAGGTAACACTGCCCGACGGCGCCGCTGTACCGCTTATCTTCCAAATGCAAAACATCGCCTACGACTCAGACAACCAGTACACCTGGTATGGCGAAGTGGATCATACTGATACGTCGGAATGGCGTAGCGGCTCCATGATGTTGATAGCCGAAAATGGAGAGAAATACGGATACATCCACGTTGAAGAAAGATTTTACACCATTCAGGACCTGACCGGAGGCAAATATGCGCTGGTACGGCTCAAGGAAGATGCCGCCGAAACGTGCGGTAATGACGACGCCGGACTACGTCCGGACGTACTTGAAGAAGCGTCGGCGCCTACTGTACAGGATCGGGAAGAAAGATGCCCTATCCGTATCCTGGTGATGTTTACCGATGCAGCACGGACGCGCTTCCCTAACATCGCGGCTATGGCCAATACGGCGCTTGCCCAAACCCGGCAAGCCTTCCTGAACAGCGGGTTGGGTACGGTTACCATCAGTCTCATCACCGCCGGTATTGAAAACTTGCCGGAATACACAGAGGCAAATAAATCGTTTAATACAGTTATTGGCGAAATATCCAACAATGCCACCGTTATTGCTCGTCGCAATGCATTGGGCGCCGATTTGGTATCCGTGATAGTGGATCGCCAGATCATGACTGACCCGACGGTCGGTGGTGTCGCTTTTTTAGGCGCCGGAAATGCAGCATTTGGCTTCTCCGTCGTAGCAGCCCAAAGGGTGACTTCACCCGGTTTTGTTATGGCCCACGAGATTGGCCACAACCTTGCGGCCAACCACGAACCATGTACAGCACAAGACCCTGGAGTAGGTTGTATTGCCGGCGGCGGAAGCGTTGCACGCGCGCACACCTGGTCGTTCACGAGAAAATGCGGTTTTCTCGGTTGGGGGCGTTGTACCGTACGTCGCCGCACCATCATGTACTCTGAAGGGGCCAACAATACGGATGTCATTCAGCATTATTCCAACCCGGCCGTAAACTTTGAAGGCCGCCCCACCGGTATTGCGGGCGCCCGAAACAACGCCAGCATCATCGCCGGAAATGCTTGTACCGTTGCCGGCTATCGCACTACCAACGAAGCGCCGCTTTGGGCAATAATCTATGGGCCGGACGAAGTCTGCGAAGGTTTTGAATATGAATATTTCTGGGCAGACGCAGGCGGCGGCCCTCCTGGCCAATACACCTATGCCTGGCAGGTGGCTATTCCCGGTACAGGGGGTACCAGTTTCGGACCGGTACTGAGTACCAACAGTTTTTTTGAACTGGATCTTACCGGATTGGTTGCCGGACAATATGTAACGATCAAACTGACCGTCACCAAAGGTGGACAGTCGGTCACCACTTATCACACCGTTTACATCATTGATCCGGGCAACTTGTTGTGCTTCCGTTCTGAAAATTCGGACGAGGATGACGTTAAAAAACAACTGACGGAAGTCGGCGCAGCCATCTATCCCAATCCGAATGACGGCGCTATGACGGTTGAACTGCTTACCGATGCAGGTACCCGCGGTCGCGTCAGCATCCTCAATCACCTCGGACAGGAAGTATTTGTGGTGTACGATGGCATGTTTGAGACATGGAAAACGACTTTCAACACTAAAATGAGTCACCTGTCGAATGGTTTGTATTTCCTCTCGGTCAATACACCGGAAGGCCGCAAAACCGTGCGTTTTGTAATTTCAAAGTAAGCCATTCAACTTGAACGTACTGCGACGCGGGTCTGCTACCCCGTCGCAGTACCTTTTATTCACCCAACTTTTCTTTTTCACCATGACCGTATTCAATTTTTTTGGGCACGACAAACGTCGCCTGCTTTTACTGCCCATCATCGCCCTTTGTTCTACTTTGTTCTTTATGCACGCCTGCAAAAAGGAACATACCCACCAGTTTGAAAGTATTGTCAAAGACAAACAAAAAGCCGCCGCTCGAGACGGATTTGTAGTCACCAAAGCCTGGCTGATAGACTTCCAGTCAGATCTCGCTACGGCGCTTGATGAAGATGTTCCTTCCGACACTTATACCGCTGAAGAAGCTGCTGCCGGTGTAGAAGCGCTGATTAACGTTGCCACCTTGTCGGATCGGTTTGCCTCGGTACATATCAGAAATGTAACGCGTTTTGAAGTAGATATGACCAATAATGCAGAAGCGATTGCCAAAATTTACGACGCTTCCTACGATGCTTATCGCGGTTTCTGGCTTTCCACCGACACCGCCAATACCGTACCGGTTTTGGTAGATGTCAGCGTAGAAAGGCTGGTCGGTAATACCGCCAACATCAAGGTGACCTCCATTCTTGGTGTCTGTAATACCTGTTACGATGAAAACTACGCCAATTCCAGCAGTCCCTGCGAAGATGTATTCGAGCCGGGGGAAGCATTTCGCGTCGGCGGAGGAGATGAAGAAGAATCTCTGATCAGTTTTTACTGGAATCCTCCTTGTGAAAATGAATGTGGTACGACGCCTGCTTGCGGAACCGGCCCCACTGCTTACGAACAAATTGAGGAACGGTTGAACTATAACTATCTTCAAAACAACCCGCCATATTGCCCGCCGGGTAAAAAGTTCATTGGATGGGCCAATGTGGAATGTGTAGAGGCTTGGCCACTCGATTTTATTTTCGAAGAGTGCCAATACAGCGCACAAGACATTGGCGACTGCATGGAGCATGAATTGCTCAATTGCGCCTATTGTTCCATTTACGACCGGATTGGATCCGACCCGTTTGCTATTCCGGCCGGCAAACACTTCGTTTCTATCAATCTTGGATTGGATGTATGTGTTTGCGGTGGAAACGGCATGTGCAATTATATCACCCAATTGCGCGCTGAATACTGCTACGGTACGCCGGTTTGTCGCAACATATTTGTTGTTGTCTGGGATAATCCCGTGGCTTTAAGTCTTGCCGATATTTCGCTGAATTAATCGGCATTAATAAAAATTTGGAGAAATACGGGGCTACCCCGTATTTCTCCAAAATTTTTCAGACTGAACTAAATGACGCTTAGAAGAATTCTTTGCCATGAAATACGGCTTCTTAATACCCGCTATCATTCTATACTCCCTTCACTTAGCCGCTCAAAACGATACGATCCTTGTCGGTTATTCAGCCGATGATCCGGGCTCCAGTTTCCTGAATGAACTGGCTATTTTCTCCGGCGATAAATATGCTGTTACCCAGCGTACCACTACCGGCTATAAGGCCTATATCGGTGGGCAGGACGGTCAGCCCGTGTACGCTCGTGCACTGGATCTGGTGGAAGGATTTCAGATACATTCAAGTTCCTGGATGTTCGACGACGCCACGAGATATGTATATATCGGCAATGCCACGAAGGATAATCAATCCTTTTTTATAGCATACTCCCTTGATACGGCACTCTCGGAGATTCGCCTGATAGATACCCTGGCACTCTCCGGCGCCGAGCAATTGTTTTTTGACATAATGAAATACAACACCGGTCTGTCGGTATGGGAAGGCTTTGGAATGGTTCAGTTGCAGGGCGGCGGCGCTATGACCGGTATTCATTATATTGCACTGGATGCAAATTTCCATTTCGTAAAAAGTCGGCGCCTGTCAGGCGATTACCACCCCGGTCCGGTGCTTGAATTTCTATGGATGGAAGATGTCGGGCGCTATTTTCTTTCCATTTTCGGAGGCAGAAATCTGTTGGTGGATGCCGATCAACAATGGGTAAAAGAGCATGAAGATGTGCGAATATCGTATATGCTTGACAACATTCAGTACACGGTTGCGCTTCGGATGTACAATTGTTTTTCCGCTGAAGGAAGCAGTATTTATTGCTATGGAAAAGAATTTTCCGACCGCCCTTACAATGTCTCTATGGTTACGCTGGATGTCGCCAACGATTCAGTCCGGCTGGCGGAAGCGCTTCCGCTTAACCAGCCCTCTCTGGGCATGGCTTTTGCTTCGCAAATGCGGATAGATCGGGAAGGAAATTTTGTGGTGTCGGGCGTAAACAGTCTTACAGCACCTCAACCTAACCAACTTAACGTCGCCAAATTTTCGGCTGAACTGGATCAAATCTGGACATTCAGTTTTGACAGCGACAAATCCTTTATTATCTGGGATATGGAAATAGACGACCACAATGATATTGTATTGGTTGGTCAGGCCTGGAATATATTCGGCGACGGGCAGCCACACGGGTTTTTGATGAAAGTATTTGACAACGGAACGCTGGTTTCTTACGAAGAAATTCCACCTGCCGAAATGCTGCAGTTGTATCCTAATCCAACCGCCGGATTTTTCTTCATTGAATCCGAGCTGCAGCCACTCTCTGTCCGCTTGCGTGACATGAGCGGCCGACAGGTATTTGAATCCAGTATGTTCCAAGCGGGACTGGTGCGTTTGCCGGAAGGGTTGCCACACGGGGTTTATACCGCAGAAATCAGTCTGGAAAATGGTAAACGGGTGTCAAGAAAAATAGTGGTGGCAGGTAATTAAACCTGCTCTTTTCCAATCGTTTTAACTTCGATATACACTACGACCGCCAAAATAATCACTTCGAGTATGAAATAGGTCAAACCAAGGGCCGTGATTTCCTGCAGGGCGTCAATTACCAGCAACAGCGATAGCAAACCATACAAGGTGTTGGCTGCTGCAATGATCATCAGAAAAGGTCGCCAGTTTCGGAGATTCAAACGATAACAAGTCAGCGAATAAAGGCAAAACAGGCCTGCCACTCCCGCCAGTCCATACAGTGTTTTTGATGGCAAACCGATCAGTGGCTGAATGGCTGTCAGCACGCCTCCGAGCATTACTGCCGACAAAAGAGCGCCCAGGCCGTCGAGCAGGAATACTTTCCGTGGGTGTTGTATGAGGTGTTGAAGCATAAGGGTGAATTTAATATGACAAATTACAACCGCCAGGCAATCCAAATCATTCCACACAGCAACAGTACGCCAAATGATAGCGCTACCATTCGGCGCAGATAGGGTGTGCCGCGCAACATACTCATGGTTCCTTTAAACAAGGTATTGGAAAGTACGGCAATTACAACAATATTTGCTGCCGTACCAGTTTGTGCGGCATCACCGGCAGCCCATTTAACGGTACTGATGGTGATGGCGTCAATATCGGCCATGCCTGAAAGCGCGCCGGAGGCATACACGCCCGATGTGTTCAGCCATTGCCTTGAATAGTACATGAACAAGGTAATACCGATGTACAGCGCGGCAAAAAAAGCGGCATTTTTTATATCGAGCGGGTTGCCGGCATTGAGTTGCGGACTGTCGGGTACATGCGTTTGTTTGTTAAAAATAAAATAAACAAATGCCGCACTGATGGCCAGCAAAAGCAGC
>JANRLZ010000483.1:0-4362 GCA_033762055.1 Saprospiraceae bacterium | reverse complement strand
CAAGCGTCGCACCGGCTTTGAGCGCATGAAAGGAGAACCCTCCCGTGTAGCAAAAGGCATTCAGCACGGATTTACCGGCGGCATACTGTGCAAGCAGCTGGCGATTGTCGCGCTGGTCAAGGAAAAAACCGGTTTTTTGTCCGGTCACCCAATCTACCCGGAAACGGGCGCCATTTTCCACGACTACCGCGCTGTCCACCGGCGTTTCGCCGGCCGACCACAGGTAGCCGTTTTTTTGGGTTTCTGCATATTTGGCCGGCAGGCTTTCCACACTTTTGTCGTAAACGGCACGAAGGTTTTCACCCAAAATACGCCGCAAAGCCTCCGTAATAAAAAAACGTTGCCGGTGCATGCCGATGCTGTGGCATTGCACCACCGCCGTATGCGCGTACACATCCACCACCAGTCCGGAAAGCCCGTCGCCCTCGCCATGCACCAGGCGATAGCAGGAGTCGGCCCCGTTAAAACGCCCGGCGAACAGGCGGGCGCGAAGCGCATTGCCTAGTTTTTCCTGCCAGAAAACGGGGTCCGTAAGGTCTGCCGATCCAAAAGCGATCAGGCGTACAGCGATACTGCCATCATGATAATGCCCCGTGCCCAGCAGATTTCCTTTTTTATCATACACATCGGCAATATCTCCGTCGGCCGGCTGTCCGGCGATGTGCGCAATAGCGCCCGAGAAGACCCAGGGATGGAATCGAAGCACCGGAATTTCCTTTCCGGCGCGCAAGGTTATTTTAACAGGAGAACTCATTAAAAAAAATTGTGCGAAAAGTCGGGTTAATACTGGATTTTTGAGCCGGCAATGCCATCCTGCCATGCGAGACACGAAGGAATCTCCGGCTTCAACATCCGAACAGTGCCCGTTATGAAAAAAGCAAAAAAAGAGACCGCAGCCCCGCGCGATTCCGGCAGACTGGAAGATGCGCTGGAGTTATTAAGTCTGGAGGAAAGTTTTGAACGGTTTGACAAATTAGTGAACCTGTTTCAGGAAATGCAAAAAAACATCCTGTTCCAAATGGGGCGGTTTAACAACCTGAAACACGAAAAACAATTAGGGACACTCGACGAGCAGTTTTTGCACATCCAGGAAAACCAGATCAAACACAGCATGCTGCTGAGTCTCGATGAATTCAAAAAGGTGCTGCCCCAATACATTGATCTCTCGCAACCCGAATTGTTGTTACGCGGCACAAAGGAACAGGAAACCCTGGCTTTGGAAGTAATGAAAACGCGTTTGCGCGGCCATTACAAGGTGGAAAATTTGATGAAAGACGGCAATTCGGCACTGGTGTTCAAATTGAGCGACATTTTTACCGGACGGAAAGCCGTTGCCAAAGTCCTGAAAGTACCCAAACTCAACGAGGATATTCAGGAGGAAATCGGCAAAGTAGCCGGTCTTAAACATCGCAACCTCATCAAACTATACAGCGAGTGGCTCAACAGTTTTCCTTTCTACGTCATTTGTGAATATGTGGATGGCGCCGTGCTGTCGGAACTCATCAGCGAGGGGCATCCGCGACCACAAGCGCAGGCGGTGGAATGGTTGTGCGAACTTTGCGACGTGCTCCAATACCTCAACCAGAAAGAAGTCATCCACTCCGGCATTCGTCCTTCCAAAATATTTATTGACTACGAATTTCACCCCATGCTGTCGCCATTCGACATCATCCGTTCGAGCAATGACAACCGTACGCTGGGGAAATTCCGCGAAGAATGCCAGTATTTTAGTCCCGAATTGATGAGCAAGGAAATGGATTTGCTGACGCGACGGGAAATGAAAGCGTCCGATCAGTTTGCGCTGGGCCTAGTCGCCTATAAAATGCTGACCGGGTACGATCTTTTTTCCGGCGATTCCATTCAACAGGTCATCAAAAGCCGGATTGATTATTTTCAGCACAGTGCGGTACGTGAAGAAAAATTATCGCGGCTTCCTTCTCCTGCCTGGATCGAACTGGTGGCAAACGCTTTGCAGGAAAAACCGGAAAACCGGTATCCGGATTTGCATATCCTGTACGATAAAATGCAGGAAATAAAAGCAGAGATCCGAAAGAAGCAGGGGATCGTGGTCCATTGCTACGAACAATGCCTGAAAACAAACGCCAGTCTGATTGACGAATTTTACCGCCTCCTGTTTGCAAAAATGCCTGCGCTCGAAGCGCATTTTAAAGGGGTGGACATTGCCCGGCAGCGCTACATGTTTCACATGACCATCGAACTGTTGCTCGAACCGGGCAAACCCTCGCCGGCACTCTATGCCCGCCTGAGCGACCCGACTCACCGGCAGTTCACCAATGAACAGTACACCCTGTTTTTGGATACTTTTGTCGAAACCGTACAAAAACTGCATCAGGAATACGGTTTCACCTGGGGTAAACCACAGAAAAACGCCTGTAGTGCCATGCGCAACCAGGCGATGGATTTGATTCGAAGCATCACCGGATAATCATGGCCAAACCCGTTCGTATCGTTTTCCACGTGTTTCTCATGCTTACCCTGTTCGGCATGGTTGTGGGTATACTGTATTTTCTGCTGATGCGCCGCGACTTTCTGGCCGATAGTCCGGGAGTTGAACCTTATTTTGACACCTATGTCGGCGCTGCCATGGTGACGGCAGCAGGCGCCATTGCCCTCCTGCGCGACAAAAAATGGGGGTTTTGGCTGATGTTGGGCGGGTTCACAACCGCTGGTGTTGTTGAAATATTGGCCGAAATACCCTGGGGTAAAATAGTACGCATCCCGGTCGCCATGCTGGTTACAGGGTGGTTGGCCCGACAAAATCACATCTTATAACCCCCTCATCCACCCACGACAAAAATTATCCAAATCAACCCTATGCCCATTCTCTTCAATTGGTCGGACACCCTGGCTCAACTGCCCGGCGCCCCCGTTCCCGACACCTGGCTGGCTACCGGCGGACAAGGCGTGAAAGTAGCTTTTATTGACACCGGCGCCAATCTTGGACTGCCCTCCTTTGCCCATCTGAAAGATGCCGACCGACGTTTTTTCACCGGCGCGCCCACCTTTTCCGTGGTCAAAACAACCGGCAAAGATCTCGTGCAGGACAGCTATCCGCAAACCGGACACGGCACCAAGTACCTCTCACTGCTGGCAGGTAAGGACAGCGATCCGGCCTCCGACGATCCCGTTGTACTGGGCATGGCCAATCAGGCCGATTATTACATCATAAAAACCCGCGACGCCAACGACGTCACCACCACGGTGCGCAACCTGCTGGATGCATTCGAACTTTCCGCCAACCTGGGTATTGACATCTGCATCGTCGGATTAACCCTGTCGGCTACCAAAATTCAGTCGGAACCCAATATGAGCGCCGCAGAAGTAGAGCGGGTATTTTCCTTGAACGGTGTTAAAAAAATGCACCTGTTTTGCGCCCTGGAAAACCGCGACACCGGCGACCCCTGGGACAATATCGCCGGACAAATGTTCCCCAATCTGCGCCCGGAGGTATTTAATGTGGCCCGGCTTCCGCATGATGTGGCTATATTGGCCGACGTGATTCGGCCGCAACCGGTTCATTTTCTGGCAGCCGGGTTTGAAGGCAACAGTCTGCTGACCAAAATCGGCGCCCTTGAAAATATGATTGACGCAGATTCTCCCGAAGCCAAAACACAACTGGGCGGTTTCAAGATTTTTTCCAACTCCTGCGCCGTAGCGCTTGTAGGCGGAGTTGCCACACTCGCTTTCAGTTATTTTAAACAACAAAACGGCGGTATTGCCCCCGACAGGGCACAGATGGCCGCCCTTTTGAACAGTAGTTTTTCTCCGCTCGATCACGCCCTTGGCAAGTTCGACCCACCCGCATTCTTCACCAATTTTGACCCTGCCGGCGTATGAAATCCTTACCGATTGTTTTCATTTTGATGGCTGTTTCGGGTAGCCTTGCTGCGCAAAATCTGTTGCAGGAAGCACTGATTCTCAAGCCACTTTTCAAGGAAGACGCAAACAAAAATCTCGTCGCCAATCCCGATACACAAAGCGCCGAAGCAACTGCGGTGATCCGCCGCTACCTGCCGCCGGGCGCGCGCATCAATGGTTTCCAATTGCGCAAAACCTTTGAAAACAACCCCTTCTTCGACATGAGCAGCGCCCCGCAAAGTGCCTGGGAACTGAGCGATTCGCGCAACCCGGGCATGTCGAAAGCAGGCACAACGCCGCAGGGATTTTCAGTCGCCAATCTCGCCGACGGGCTGGCGCGTTTTCTGGTCAACCGAACCAAACAGGAACTTTCTCAGGCGTTTTTTGATGAATTCAAGGAGAAAGTCAAAAAAGATCCATACCTCACCCACTTCTGTCCTTACACCCAAAACCAGCTCGAACGCATCGACACCGATGTGTACC
>JANRLZ010000482.1:0-18323 GCA_033762055.1 Saprospiraceae bacterium | reverse complement strand
AATAGGCGGCACAAAATAAAACTGCGAACAAGGTGTACGTTTCACCTTGCGCATGTCCCAGCAACCGCAGACCACGGGGCACCAGTTCGATGGCTGCAAACATCACCAGCATGCACTCCCATTGGTTTTGGCGGAATTCTTCGCCCAGCAGCAGCACCCAGGCAAGCCAGATAGCCAGGGGGAAAATGGCTTTCATCATGGGAAAATTTATTTATGGGTCAAAAAAGCAAAAGGGCAGGCGTTTTCGAACAAAACATTGTAAGGCATGGCAAAATAGTTGTCAGGGTTCTTTGAAGAATGAAGAACCAACCGGCCAAACAAATCGGTGGCCGGCCTGGTGATACCGGGATAAAAAAGTTTTATCCGGAATGAATTTTCGGGCAGTTCACACTCAAAAAACCATTCAGAATGAAGCAAGGCATCGGCCTGACTTTCGTCAAACCAGTCGGCAAACTCAAGTTGGGAATGCGCACCGAGGCGATTCAGCCAGTTTTGAACGCTGTCGGACGGGCAGTTTTCTGTAGCGCCCGGGGCGGTCCAGTAGTTGTTAAGGGTGTCTTTTTTGAAAGCAAATTCCTTCTTTCCCGGTTGTTTTAAGGTGATGCCGGTGACCCGAATCCCCTTAAAATCCAGGGCCGATCTGTTCCTGAAGTCATTAATTGAAAATAAAAAATGGCTGCGTAGCGGCACATTTGTCAGATAGATGCCGTCATGATTAGGCAATTGCACATAAGCGCTGCCGGCATTTTCTCGTCCTATTCGGATGGTTTCTTTTTTGCCATCGTTGCAATGGATATTTACAACGACAGCCCTGTTGTCGGCAAACCCCAGCGTGTCGGGACGATTAGTTTTGATGATACGAATGGAACGCAGGTTGGCAATGGCCGTCAACAAAACCTGTGCTTTATGGGCAGGCAATTGAACATGGCGATTGGCTTGTTCCATCGCCCAGCCATTTTCGGTGCGAATCAAATAAATAGGCGATTTATCCGGCGCCGAGACCTGAATTTGCTGTATGCTGCTTGTGTCAATTTTCAATAAATCGGCTGTGAAAAGCACTGTATCACGCCAGGGTGCTTCGCGAAGGGCAAGTCCGACCAGCAGCGCAATAAGAAAGAGGAGAACCAGGTGTTTGTTTTTCATGGTCAATTGCCGCACAACAAACGCCGTATGTCTTCAAACCAGGTAATGCCCAGTAGTTCTTTTACCCGCTGAAAATCTTTACAGGCTTCTTCCCGATGATCTATATTCATGTGCGCCGAACCACGGTAATACAGGAGTTCGCAGTTGTTGGGCTGTAAAATCAGCGCTTCGTCCCATTTCCTGATGGCTTCGTCCGCTTTGTTCTGATCCATAAGGGCGGCGCCTTCATCCGCCAGGATCATGGCGCGGTCAAACTGCGCATTGGCCGTTGCACAGCCCGCTTCATCCGACTTGAATACCACCCGCAATGGCAGGTTGGTGCTGACGTTTTTTTCGCTGAATTGTGCCGGCGTCCACATTCCGTTTGTTCGTCGCGCCAGGCGCAATGCTTCAAACTGAAAATCAAGTCCCAGGTTACTGAAATCCAGTTGGTTGCTGACATGAATGCTGCCGTTGGGACGGATTACGACCGCCATTTCAATGATGCCGGTTTTACAACTATCTTTCCATGCTGCAGGATATGTCAGCTGGTTGATCACAAAACTGACCAACGAATCAACCCCACCCTTGAATTCTGGACCCTTCTCATATTGGGTGTAAATGGTATCGCCTTCGGTTGAAACATAATAAGGCAAGGCTTCCTCCAGCCTGAATTTGATGGGAAGCGCATGTCGAACCCTGACGGGTTTGCCGTTCAGCATGCCTGGTTGCCAGCGCAAACCGGCTTCTTCAAGCGCGCTTAACACCCGAATCGCCTCTTCGCCACAGCCTCCGCCAATGTCTTTCAATAACGCCAGCTGGCTCATTTTGCCGGTTTGGGGTTCAATAATGCAGGTTACCACCACAGTGCCTTGCAATTCTCTGTCATGCGCGTCGGCGGGATAACGTATGTTGGCGGCCAGAATGCGAAAAAATTGCGTTTCTGCACATCGGCGGATGCTATCGCTGTTCCATCCCGGGTGCAGGGAGGGATCACAGCTCCGCAACAAAGGATAGGGCATCGCATCGGCGATGTTGTAAACCGTGGTGTCCTGACCGTTTTGTGCGAGGAGAATATGGGCGGCAAACGAGAGCAACAGTGTTAAAGTGGTAGATTTCATGTCGAAAAATTGTGCGGCGCGAAGGTATCGCAAAAGTTCGGCACGATTTTTTCCGTCTTATATTGGAAGCAAAAGAAAAAAGCCCTGCCGCATTCGGCAAGGCTTGGTAATAATGGATTTTACAATCCCATGAACAATTCTTCGGCTCTCGGAGCATGCCTGTCGGGCAGAGGCCTAAAACCTCAACGAGGGTTCGAGACGCGAACCGTACCGTTTTTGATTTTGATGGTAACAGGTGTGCTCATATTTCAGGAAAAAGTTTGGTGACAAGGCGGTTGTTTTGGCGACGAAAATCGGCTCATCAAACATCCCAAAACATTATTTTCATCATTCATCACGATATCTTACAGATTTTGCGCCGGGATTTCAAATTGTGATCCTTCTATAATCCCGCCTTACGTGGCGAATTTGTCCCGTTATAATCCCATGCGCAATTCCTGCACGGAAGGGGTCTCCCACATCGGGATGGCCCTTTTTATTTGGCTTCGGCCTGCAAATATGCGACAACCATTGGGGCTGCTCCAACTACATTTTTGACTACTTGTGAAAAAAGCAGCAAAAACGGGTCTGGCATTTTCCGTTTTTTATTTTTAGATCTTGTCCTGTTGTAATATATTTTTTGAAATTAATCCAAAAACTAAAGGATAATATTGAATTTCATCGCAATGCACCCAAGCATTGGTATGTGAAATTTTTTTACTGAAATTGCAGTCAAAATAGTCTGCCCGTCAACCCATTTCATCCTGAGCGGGAAGGTTTTCAACTTTTCTATCTTTGCCCCCTATCTATGAAAAATCTGCTCATTATCGGCGCCGGGCGCTCTGCAACCGCCCTTATCAACTACATATTGGGTCAAGCCAAAACCCATAATTTTTTTGTTACCGTTTCTGATGCGGATGTCGAACAGGCCCGCCGCAAGGTCAACGACCATCCGAACGGCCGGGCTATCTGGCTCGACGCATCCAAACCCAACGACCGGCGCGATGTGATTGCCCGTCATGATGTGGTGGTCTCGCTCCTCCCGCCGCAAATGCACCTGGAGGTGGCACAGGATTGTATTGCCCTGGGCAAGCACATGGTGACTGCCAGTTATGTCTCCAAACAGGTGTTTCGCCTGGGCGATGAAGCCCGGCAACGCGCGCTCGTTTTTATGAACGAACTGGGCCTCGACCCCGGAATAGACCACATGAGCGCCATGCAACGTATCCACCAAATCAAGGCAGCCGGCGGCAAAATTACTGCGTTTTACTCCTATACCGGCGGATTGGTGGCGCCGGAGAGCGACGATAACCCCTGGCATTACAAGTTCAGCTGGAACCCGCGTAATGTAGTGCTGGCCGGACAAGGCACGGCACAGTTTCTTGAAGACGGGAAACTGAAATACATTCCTTATCGCCGATTGTTTCGGCAATACCGGCTCGTTGATATCCCCGGCATGGGACAATGGGAAGTATATGCTAATCGCGATTCACTCCTGTACCGGGAAGCGTACGGCTTGCAAAACGTGCAAACCTTGTTTCGAGGCACCATTCGTCACCGCGGATTTTGCGATGCCTGGAATGCGCTGGTGCGTATCGGCCTCACAGATGCCACCTTTCCGATTGTGGACAGCGACCAACTCAGCTACCACGAACTTATGGAAGCCTTCCTCGGAATCAGTCAACACACCGGTTCAGTCAAGGATCGCATTGCCAAAATGCTCGAAACGGAGCCCGATAGCGAGATTATGCAGAAACTGGAATGGCTTGGCCTTTTCAGTAAAAGGCGCATCAAGGTCAATAACGCTACGCCTTCACTGATCCTCGAAAATCTGTTGCTGGAAAAATGGTCCTTGCGCCCCAACGATAAAGACATGGTCATTATGCAACATGTCTTTGAATACGAACTTCAAAGAAAAAAACGCAAACTCACCTCCACCCTCGTGATGAAAGGCGCCGACAGCTCGGATACCGCCATGTCGCGCCTCGTGGGCTTGCCTCTTGGAATTTTTGTCAAATTGTTGATGCTGGGAAAAATTGCTACCACAGGTGTCAATATTCCTACCATGCCGGAAGTATATGAACCGGTTATGGCGGAATTGGAAGATTACGGCGTAAAATTTATCGAAGAGGAAGGGTAATGGAATAGCGAATATTGAACACCGAACACCGAATTTCGAACATCAAAGTAATTGAATAGCCCCGCCTGATTGAGGTGCTTTTTTAGCAGAAGAAGGGCATTCTATTTTATTTCGACATTCGAAATTCGGTATTCAGTGTTGGGTGTTCAATATTCACAGGCCCGTCAGGTGGCTACACCGCAGCATTGCTGTAAGCCTCAATCGGCGGACAGACACAAATAAGGTTGCGATCGCCGAAGGCCTGGTCAATACGGCCTACCGTTGGCCAGAATTTAAAGCCCTGACGCAGGTAGGGAAGCGGATACACCGCTTTTTCACGGGAATATGCATGTTGCCATTTGTCGCCGGTTGCTTCCTCGCAGGTATGAGGCGCATTGTGCAGGGGATTGTCGTCCACATCGTAGTCGCCGCGCGCAATCATGTCAATTTCGGCTCGAATGGCCAGCAAAGCGTCGCAGAAACGATCCAGTTCGGCTTTGCTTTCGCTTTCAGTCGGTTCAATCATGATCGTTCCGGCTACCGGGAAAGAAAGGGTAGGGGCGTGGAACCCGTAGTCCATCAGGCGTTTGGCCACATCTTCCGCCCCTATGAGCGACTTAAAGGGCCGCATATCCACAATCATTTCATGCGCACAACGGCCGTTTTCGCCGGTGTACAGAATCTGAAAGGCGCCTTCGAGGCGCGCTTTCATGTAGTTGGCATTAAGAATGGCATACTTCGTAGCATTGGTGACACCCTCGGCGCCCAGCATACGAATATAAGCATAGGAAATGAGCAAAATACTGGCGCTGCCCCAGGGCGCTGCCGATACCGCCGTGGTGCCTTGAGCGCCGCCGGTTTCAGCAAAAACGTGTTTGGGCAGATAGGGCGCCAGGCTGTCGTTGCAACAAATAGGACCCATGCCCGGGCCGCCGCCGCCGTGCGGGATGGCAAATGTTTTGTGCAGGTTGAGGTGACAGACATCGGCGCCGATGGTAGCCGGACTGGTCAGGCCAACCTGGGCGTTCATGTTGGCGCCGTCCATGTAAACTTTGCCGCCGTGCTGATGAATAATGTCGCAAACCTCCTTGATGCTCGTTTCAAATACGCCGTGCGTGGAGGGGTAGGTGACCATCAGACAGGAAAGGTCAGAGGAATATTGCTCGGCTTTGGCCCTTAAATCGTTCAGATCAATATTACCACGCTCATCACAAGCCACCACCACGACTTCCATGCCGGCCATCACAGCGCTGGCCGGGTTGGTACCGTGCGCGGATGAAGGGATGAGCGACACATTGCGATGTGCTCCGCCGGTTGCCTGGTGATAAGCGCGAATGGCCATTAGTCCGGCGTATTCGCCCTGCGCGCCACTATTGGGCTGCAGGGAGCAGGCACTGAAACCGGTGATTTCACAGAGGTATTTTTCCAGTTCGCTGATGATGTGTGCATAACCTTTTACCTGATCTGCCGGCATAAAGGGGTGCATATTCGACCAGTTATCCCAGCTAACCGGAATCATCTGTGCTGCGGCATTCAGTTTCATGGTACAGGAACCCAGTGAAATCATGGAATGAACCAGCGACAGATCACGGTTTTCTAGGCGCTTGAGATAACGCATCATGTCGCTTTCGGTATGATAACTGTTGAATACCGGGTGCGTCAGGTATTCGCTGCTGCGGGTGAGTGCTGCGGGGATTTTCAATGCAGTGGGACGAATGCCGGAAGCAACGCCAAAAACACGCAGGATATCGTTCAAATCCTGCTCGGTCGTCGTTTCATCCAGTGAAATCTGGACAGCACCTTTTTCAAAATAAAAATTGATGCCGCCCGATTCGGCACGGAGCCGGATTTCATTGCTTTGACTTTCGCTGATCGCAAAACGCAAGGTATCGAAGAAAGCGGAATGGGTGGGTTGATAACCGCCGGCCTTGAGCGCTTCCGACAAGGCGGCAGCCATATTGTGGACGCGTTGAGCGATGCCTCGAATTCCCGAAGGGCCGTGGTACACGGCGTACATAGCCGCCATATTGGCCAGCAAAGCCTGGGCTGTACAGATATTGGAGGTTGCTTTTTCCCTGCGAATGTGTTGTTCGCGGGTTTGCAGGGCCATGCGCAGGGCGCGGTTGCCGTGTTTATCCACCGAAACGCCGATGATGCGGCCCGGAATCTGGCGTTTAAAATCTTCGGTACAGGCAAAATAGGCGGCATGTGGTCCTCCATAACCCATCGGTACGCCAAAACGTTGGGTATTTCCGACGGCGGCATCAGCGCCCCATTCGCCTGGCGGCGTCAACAGGGCCAAAGAAAGAATGTCGGCAGCGACGCAGACAAACGCGCCGTTTGCTTTCGCTTTTTCCACGAATGCGCGGTAATCTTCCACATGGCCTTGTGCATCCGGGTATTGCAACATCGCACCGAATGTTTTGTCCGAAAATTCGTACGATTTCCAGTCGCCGATTTTCAAAACAATGCCATGCGGCATTGCGCGTGTTTTCAGCACATCAATGGTTTGTGGCAGCACGTGTTCGGAGACAAAAAATTCGTTGGCTTCCGATCCGGCCTGGGCGCGTTTGTTTTTTTCGGCGTAAAACATGTGCATGGCCTCGGCGGCTGCGGTGCCCTCATCAAGCAGACTGGCATTGGCGATGGGAAGCCCTGTCAGGTCGCTTACCATCGTCTGGAAATTGAGCAGGCTCTCCAGACGGCCCTGGGCGATTTCCGCCTGATAAGGCGTGTACTGGGTGTACCAACCCGGATTGCTGAACAAATTGCGAAGGATTACGGGCGGCACAATGTTGCCATAATAACCCATCCCGATGTAGTTGCGCATCACCCGGTTTTGAACGGCCAGCTTTTTCAGATCCTGCAGGTATTCAAATTCCGATTGTGCAGGCGGCAAATTGAGCGAATTTTTCAGGCGGATTGAGGCAGGAACGGTTTGCTCAATGAGTTCGTCGAGGCTGCCGACTTTCAAGACTTTGAGCATTTCATTGGTTTCAGTTTCGCTGGGGCCGATATGCCGACGCTCGAAGCGGTCGGGGTGTGGAAATTGACTCATTTTGAGTGCGAAATGGTAAGATATTGAATAGTAAAATGCCTGCAAACGGTTCGCCTCTCTTGCAGAGGCACGTGGTGTGAAAAAACCGCCCGCAAAAACGCCGCGAAGATAGAAAATGTTCGCGGGAAAAAACAGGGGAGTAGCAAGCAAAATCATCACGACCAACACGAACTTCGCCTGCCACTTTTTGTTCCTGCAAGATGAAACTTGTCGTCGCCATTTCCGGCTCTTCCGGAGCCATCTATGCCAAAGTTTTACTCGACCGCCTCGTTACCCTGCAATCACAGTGGGAAAAAGTCGGCGTGGTGCTATCCGACAATGCCCTGCTCAACTGGGAGCTGGAACTTGGCAAACCCGATTTTTCTGCCTACCCGTTCGATTTTTATCAGAAAAACGACTTTTTTGCGCCTTTTGCATCCGGCTCTGCCCAATATCGGAGCATGATCGTTTGCCCCTGTTCCATGGGAACGCTGGCGCGCATCGCTACCGGGGTGAGCAACGACCTGGTTACCCGTGCCGCCGACGTCGTTCTCAAAGAGCGCCGCCGCTTGATTTTGGTTACGCGCGATACGCCGCTGAGCCTGATCCATATCAACAACATGAAAACCGTTACCGAAGCCGGCGGTATTATTTGTCCGGCCTGTCCTTCCTTTTACGCACGCCCCGAAGGACTTGATGCCATCGCAGCGACCGTGACTGATCGGGTACTTGACCTCGCCGGCTTCGATTTGAAAACCTACCGGTGGGGGGAAAGCGCCTGAACCGGCCGGGTGTGCCCGAATTTTTTTCAAATTAAAAAAAATATTTTTTTGACAACGTTCAACATCTCGTCACGGGCGGGGTGAACGCTTGTTTGTTTTTATAAATGTATTAGGAGAAAAGATATAAATTATTGAAATTCAATTTTTTAAACAATGTGTAAATGCCTGCGACTTTTCAAGGTGCGATTGGTCACATGCCAGGGCCTTTTTTACAGAAAAATCGTTAACACGAGGTAGCAAAAAAGCATTAAAATTTTGTTAATGCCGATTTTGATTTGATTCTGGCACAGCGTTCGCACGTCTCAGCATCAAAACAGATTAATCGAACTTCGAAAAACTCAAAAACCGATTCTCCCATGCGCAACGCAATTTCGCTCTTCGTTTTACTTTTCTGCGCTCCCGTTTTATTGTCGGCGCAGATTTCACTCAAAAACATGAAAGCCCCTGAAACCGTCGTGGTGGAAGGAAAAATATACGATCAGGTTTCTGGCGCCCCGCTCAACCAGGCAAAAGTTACCGTCTTCGACGACATGATGATCGCCTCGCTGGCCCAAACGGAAACGGATGCCGATGGCTCCTACACCGTCCAGGTGCCCAAAGTAGCGCGCTACAAGGTACAAGCAGAAAAACCCACCTATTTTGATCAGGAGCTGGCGCTTTCACACATCGAAGGCGTGCTGAAGGTTGATTTGGGGATGGCGCGCAAGCCGGGTTACGTGTTCGACATCACCATTTTCGACAAGGCCTACGAACACAACCCCATCAATACCCTGCGCGATTGCAAAATCGAAATTTACAACAATACCACCGGCCAGCAGGAACTGGCGATCGAACGTCTGCCCAAATCGGCTTTTAACTTTTCTTTCGCCGAAGGCAATCACTACACCATGCTGGTGCGCAAACAGGGCTACCTGAATCGCCGGGTGGAAGTGTACGTCAACGTAAACGGCTGTATCCTGTGTGTAGACGGTATGGGCGTAAAAGAACCGGATCTGGTGCCGATCATGACCCATAAAAACGAGATCGGACATTTCCTGGGTACAGTTGATCTCGATTCCATTCAGATCGGCAAACGCTTCCAGTTGAACAATATTTATTACGACTTCGACAAATGGGCCATCCGCCCGGAAGCCGCCAATACGCTCGACAAGTTGTCGGTCTTCCTGAAAGACAACCCTGGCATCACCGTCGAACTGGGCTCACATACCGATGCGCGCGGCTCCGATGATTACAACCTCGTTTTGTCGGACAAACGCGCCAGGTCGGCGGTAGATTATCTCGTGGCCGAACAAGGCATTGACCTGGAAAAAATCACCTCCAAGGGCTATGGCGAAACCCAACTGGTGAATCGCTGCGACGACGGCCAAACCTGCTCCGAGAATGAACACCAGATGAACCGCCGCACCGAAATCAAGATCACCGGTATACTAGAAGAAGACCCGCTCTGGCGCAAATCGCTCAAGCAGATCATTGAGGACAAAAACCTCTACAAAAAGATCATTGAACAGGAAAAGCGACAAAAATCGCTCAGCAAGTAAAATTACCGCTCTCTCAATTTTTTAATCTTTTCAGACATGAACACTCTCTTGAAATTCAACAAACACCGGATGGCCTTGCCGGCAATGATGTTGGTGGCGACATTCGCGGCTTCGGCTCAAAACCCCGTGGAGTCCACCCACATTGATGAAAAATATGCCTACACTACGGTGGTGTACAAAAACAAGGCAGCCAACGACCACGAGGTACTGACAGCGCTCGAAAGCGAATTCAGTATCGGCGATGTAGTTCGTGTGACCCTCGCCCCGCCGCCCGCAGCGCCGGTGACCCCCATCGCAGCTTCCGAGCCGGTTTATGCCGACAAAAACAAGGGCGAAGACACCTGGCTGCCAGAATCCACCGCAACGGCTCCTGCCATGGCGGCTGCCAAATCGGAAATGCCTTCGGTGCAAAAACTGAGCACCGAATCGCTGGCATCCAAAGCCGCCTACCTGCCGGTGTTGCGGCAGAGCGCACCAACTCCGGCTGCGCCCGCACTGAAAAATGCCGAAACGGAAAAGGAAGCTGTGCTGGTAACCGCTGAATATCCAGCCGTTAAAGAAAAAACGACGGTAAAAGCGGCCAAATCCGGCAAAGGGAAGTCCGTAAAAAAGTCAGGCAAAAAAAGCGGCCAAAAACTGAAGTTGAAAAACCGCAAACGCGGAAAACAGGGTTATGCCTGTCCCAGGTTTTAAAAGGTTGTAATGGAGTAACATAAGCGGCCCCGGAGGTAAGATTCCGGGGCCGTGTTTTTTGTATGCGGAAGAAAGGGGAAACCTTCGGTGTGAATGAATGGAACCCTATCGCCCATCACATCTATCAGGTTGTACCCTCTCTGAGCCCAATCCCGAAAACCGGGATGCTGTCGGTAGTATTCCCTCGCCACTACTTCATCGCCGCCACAATTGCCGCAAAATCGTCGGCCTTGAGCGAGGCGCCGCCGATGAGGCCGCCGTCAACATCGGGCTGGGCGAATAATTCGGGGGCGTTCTGGGCATTGCAGGAACCGCCGTACAGGATACTGGTATCGTCGGCCACATTTTTGCCATACTTCCGCGCGATCAACACCCGGATGGCCTGGTGCATATCCTGCGCCTGCTGACTGCTGGCTGTCCGGCCCGTACCGATGGCCCAGATAGGTTCGTAGGCGATTACCACCTTTCGGAAATCTTCTTCCTTCAGGTGAAACAAACTTGCTTTCAGTTGTTTGGCCACATATCCTACGTGCGTATCCACTTCGCGGATGTGCAGCGGTTCGCCACAACAAAAAATGGGGCGCATGCCGCGGGCAAGCGTGGCGTTTACCTTGGCGGCCAGCACCTCGTTTTTCTCCTTAAAATACTGCCGGCGTTCGGAATGACCGATGATGACAAACTCGCAACCGACCGACAGCAACATATCGGCCGATACTTCGCCGGTAAAGGCGCCTTTTTCTTCGTGGTGACAATTCTGGGCGGCGAGATGGAAGTTTTTTCGGACTTTCAGCATCTTGCCAATCTCTTTCAGGTGTGTCAGCGGCGGCGCAACGACCACCAGCCCGCGTGGCTTTTCGGTTTTTTCCAGAATACCTTTTACCAGTTCAATACCCTCGTCGAGGGTCTTGTTCATTTTCCAGTTTCCGGCTACAATTTGTTGGCGCATAATATTTCAGTATGGGTTGAATTCCGTTCGGGCGCGAAGGTAGTCAACTCATGCACACAAAAAAAAACGAGGCCGTCCCATCTGTCCAGACGGGCCGGCCTCGCGGTATTATGATCGCAACAACGCGATTACTGGATCACAACTTTTACAAACATGGCCTGTCCGTCAGCCTGTACGCGCAAGGTGTACACGCCGGCGGCAAGCGGGCGATAATCAAAAGCAATGACCAGTGCTCCCGTTCCGAAATCGCTGACGTCGCGTTTGATCTGCTGGCCCAAAGCGTTGTACAACACAAATTCCACTTCGTTTTGCGGCAAACCGTTCATTTCTACCGTAAACAATCCCGTGTTCGGGTTCGGGAAAAGGCGGAAACCTTCGAGCCAGGCAGCCTCGCCGGTGCCGGAACTCAGCGTGACGGTTTGCTCAAAGATCGTGGTGCCGCAGTTGTTCGTAGCTGCCAGCGATACATTGTAAGTGCCGGGAGCGCCATACGTATGTGTCGGGTTGGCCTCGTTGCTGGTGTTGCCGTCGCCAAAATTCCAGGCGTAACTCGTGGCATTTTGCGAAGTATTCGTAAAGGTCACCGTTGTTTGGAAAGCCGCGAAGTTAAAGCCGGCCGAAGGCGCCGTTTGCACCGTGATATAATCGGCGAATACCTGCGTGCTGGTTCCGAATGCGTTGGTTACTTCCAGCGTCACATCGTAGGTGCCAGGTGTAGTATAATTGACCAGCGGGTTTTGATTCGTGCTGGTGGCAGGCGTTCCGCCTTCAAAAGTCCAGTTCCAGGCTACCGGGTCGCCGGCCGACAAGTCGGTAAACTGAACAGCATAGGGGAGGCATCCGCTTTCGCTGTCGGAATCAATCGCCGGAACAGGCGCCGATCCTTTGATCGAAACCTGCTGCGTGATGGTTACCGTGCCGCAACTGTTCGTCACACTGAGCGTAACGGTGTAATTGCCGGTTTGCGCGTAGGTATGTGAAGGGTTGGTTTCGTTGCTCAGGTTGGAGCCGTCGCCAAAATCCCACACATACGTGTCGCCGTTGATTGAAGTATTGGTAAACACTGCGGTCAGTCCGCCCAACACATAGGTAAAGCCGGCAGTTGCTGTCGGATTGACGGTGACCGTAGCTGTGCTGCTGCTGCTGCCTGCCCCATTGGTGGCGGTCAGTGTCACCACATACACCCCAGCCGTATTCCAGGTGACGGTCGGGTTTTCATCCGTGGAGGACGAAGGTGTGCCACCAGGGAAATCCCACAGGTAGGAAGTTGCGTTGCTGCTCGACGTGTTGGTGAATTGAACCGTAAACGGCGTACAACCCGTCGAGGCACTCAGGTTAAATCCGGCTGTGGGCGGGGTAGCCACGGTGACGCTTTGTTCAAAGATCGTGGTACCACAGTTGTTGGTAGCGGCCAGTGAAACATTGTAAACGCCGTCTTCCGCATAGGTATGCGTCGGATTTTCTTCCGTGCTCGTGCTGCCGTCGCCGAAATTCCAGACATACGACGTGGCATCAACAGAGGAATTGATGAACGAAACTTCCGAGCCGCTGGTATTGTAAGAGAAACCGGCGCCCGGCGCTCCCTGTACCGAGATCAGGTTGGGCTGGGTAAATGAACTGGTGCTGCCACCCGCCGAGGTAACCACCAGTGTGACATCATAAACACCCGACACAAAATAAATCACCGTCGGATTTTGTGCGGTAGAACTTGATGGCGTGCCACCGGGGAATTCCCAGGACCAGCTCACCGGTGCACCGGCTGAAATGTCGGTAAATTGTACGGTCAAGGGGGCGCAACCGCTGGTCGTACTGGCAGAGAATCCGGCACTGGGCTCGGTCGTGATTACTACTGTTTGTGTAAAAGTGCTGGAGCCGCAAAGGTTGGAGGCGGTCAAAATGACGGTATAAGTTCCGTCGGCGCCATAGGTATGCGTCGGGTTGGCATCACTGCTGCTGTTGCCGTCGCCAAAATCCCAGCTATATGACAGGGCATTGCTGGAGTTATTGTCGAACGTGGCCGTCAGGCCTGCTACCGTCGAACTGAAATTGGCTGTCGGGCCGGCATTGACGATAATTGTCTGCGTAAAAGTATTGCTGCCCGCGGCATTCGATACCGTTAACGAGGCCGTGTAGGTACCTGCAACGTTGTACGTTACATCCGGTGGCGTTTGCTGGTCGGAACTCGAGGGGGTGCCGCCCGGAAACTGCCAGTCGTAGTTGACGGCGTTGGCGCTTGAAGTATTGGTAAATTGAACGGTAAGCGGCGCGCAACCAATGTTGGGATTGACAGTAAAGCCGGCCGTAGGCGCCGTAGCAACCGTAACGGATTGTGTTGTGGTTACCGTGCCGCAGGCGTTGGTTACACTGAGTACAACCGTGTATGTCCCGTCGGTTGCATAGGTATGCGAAGGACTGGCATCGGTGCTGCCATTGCCGTCGCCAAAATCCCAGGAATAGGAGGTGGCGCCGGTGGACGCATTGATGAAGTTAACCGTCAGGCCGTTTGTCACGTGCGTAAATCCTGCAGTCGGCGTGGTATTCACCACGATATAGTTCACCCGGGTAAAGGTGTCCTGCCCTGAAGTATTGATCGCAATCAGGGTGACGGAATAAGTGCCGGGCGTGTTGTAAACCACCACCGGGTTGGCCAGGTTGGAACTGTCGGGACTGCCTCCCGGGAAGTCCCAGATAAATGACCCTGCATTGGGGCTGGAGCTGTTATTAAACTGCACCGTCAGCGGGCCGCATCCGCTGGTGGGCGTTGCGGTGAAGTTGGCGTTCGGATTGTTTATAATGGTGATTGTTTGCGTGTCCCTCACCGTTCCGCAGTCATTGATAGAAAGAAGGATGACGGTGTAAGTGATGTTGGTGTCTAATGCCGGGTAGTTATGAACCGGATTTGCAACCGTGCTGCTGTCTCCGTCACCGAAGGTCCACAGATACGAGGTAGCGCCGGTAGAGGTATTGGTAAAGGCCACGGTAGTATCGTTGCTTACCGAGTACGTAAAGCCGCTGGTCGGAATCGTATTTACTGTGATGGTGGCTGTGGCCGTTGCCGTTCCGTTGGCATTTCCGGCCGTCAGAGTGACGGTATAAACGCCCGGGTTGTTGTACACCACCGTTGGGTTGGCGGCAGTGGAAGTACTCGGGTTACCTCCCGGGAAATCCCAGCTGTAACTGTTGGCGCCGGTTGAGTTGTTGTTGAAATTCACAGTCAGCGGCGCACATCCGGTAGAAGGGTTGGCGGTGAAAGCCGGTACCGGCGGGCCGGAGGAAATGATGGTAACAAAACGGGTAACGCTGATACTGCCACAATCATTGGTGGCAGTGAGCACTACGGTGTACGTTCCGGGGTCGGCATAGGTATGCACCGGATTGGTTTCGGTACTGGTGTTGCCGTCGCCGAAATTCCAGAGATAGGATACGGAATTGGGAGAAGACGTATTGGTAAACGTTACCGTGGCGCCATTCACCGTATGGGTGAAATTGGGAGTTGGCGTGGTATTGACGGTAATATACTGGGTGCGGGTAAATGTATGCGAACCCGAGCTGTTGGTTGCCGTCAGGGTGATGGTATAAACACCTGCGAATGCATAGATGACGGTCGGATTGGCCTGATTCGATGAAGACGGAGCGCCACCGGGAAACGACCAGGTGTAGGTAACCGCATTGGATGACGATTCATTCATCATCTGTACGACCAGCGCAGCACAGCCGCTGGTGGGACTTGCTGAAAAATCAGCGATAGGCGCCGTGTTGATCGTGAATGTTTTAGTGGAACTGCCACATTCGTTGAATGCAATGAGGGTCACAATATAAAAACCGGGATCGGTGTAGGTATGCACCGGATTTTCCTCAAATGCCTGAAAGCCGTCGCCAAAATCCCATTCATAAGAAGTAGCATTGCTGGATGTATTGGTGAAGGTCAGTTCCAGTCCGTTCACCGTGTAGGTAAAGTTGGCAACTGGCAATGGCGTTATGGTAATCGGCTTTGTAATTGTGCTGGAGCCTCCCACGCCGTTGATAGTCAGTGTAACATTCTTGATGCCCGGTGTATTCCATGTTACAACCGGGTTTTGCTGGATAGACGTGGCCGGTGTCCCGCCCGGGAATTGCCATGACCAGCTGGTAATAACACCACTGGATTGATCGGTGAATTCCACTTGCTGCCCCTGGCAGCCCGGATCCGGCATCCAGGTAAAGTCTGCATCCAGCGGAACCGGCGGCGGGCCGCAGGCAGCCAGACAGCCATCGTTGATCCGGTTTTGCATATAAGCATTAATGGCATTCTGCGACTGATTGCTCCAAACTGTTGAGTTGGAAACAAAGGGGCACATAATGAAATCGCCGGGCGGACAGTTGCCGTCGTGGCCGCTGCTGAAGTTGTGACCTATTTCGTGCGAAGTCATGCAACGCAACAATTCGCCGTTGCCGGTAAAATCCTGCAAACAGTGGTACTTGAATGAGTTGCAAACGCCGTTGAGGTAGGCAATACCCACCGTGCCGCCGTTGAAATCACGATCCGTCCAAAGTTCGCCGATATCAAATCCGACGCCGAAGTTGCCGTTGTTGCCCCAGGTACGGAAACTGCCTAAAAGTGTGCCTGCATCATTGGAAGGCGACCAGGGGCCAGGCGCCGAGGTGGATACAAACTGGGTAACGATGACAAATACAAGATCGTGGTTGAAGTTGCCGGTATAGTCGCCCTGTACGTCGTTTATCACCCCGATGTTGTGGTTTTCTACAGCATCTACCGAACCATACGAATTGAACATGAAGTGGTCGGATGCGATGGCGAGTTCCAGCTCATAACAAGCCTGGTTATCGGCGCCGGCAGCGATTTTTTCCCGGGCTTCTTCTTCGTAATGGTGCAGGGCCAGTTCTTCTTCCGTTACGCCGCAGGCATCGGGCCCCAGTTGTTTGGCAGCCGATTTTTCGTAAAGAACAAACAGGTCGCGCGAGGCCATAGGCTCGTAGTACCAAAGAGGTTCGATATAGTAGCGACCGCCCGGTTCATCTACATATCCGTACAGGAATTCTCCATTAATAGTGAGGCGTACCTTGCCGCCGCCGTTGAGTTCGTATCCCCTGAACGCAATGTTGCGTTTGGGATAACTGACCTCGATGCCTTGCGGGGTTTGTACCTGCAAAAGATAGTTTTCAGAAACAATGGGACTGTGCTCAAGTACCAGACGCCATTGCTTGTCCCCCACTTTGAACTCCAGCGGGGCGGAAAGGTTGTTTTTGACTGCTGCATCAAGTAGTTTGGCATCGAAACGGAAAACTTGCGACGCGCTTAATACTTCCTCCAGCGCACTGGATGGGTAAGGCTCGATTTTTCCGGAAAAAGATTGCGCTTCCAATTGGTAAAACGAGACGAAAAGCAACAAGAGTGCGACAAGGCATCTATTGCAAAAACGTTGAAACATGGCCATAGAATCTGGTTTGCGTTGAACGTGAGAAAAAGAAAACAAGACTGTTGTAATCGGCGTGGGAGAGGAAGATTGCTGCCGAACACCCTACGGCGCCTGATTCGCCTGCGTCGCAATGGATGCTGTATTTTTTTGATTTTGATTAAAATTCGGCGGGCGAAAGTACCAAACCCCGCATATTGTACGGGAGGAAAGTTGAAAAAAAGTGAGTTTGGTCAAAAAAATGACTTTCCAAATGCTTGCTTACTTTTGCAACGCCTTTTTCAAAACTAAGGCGCCTTCTCGAATGAAAAAACACACGAGCTCCCTGCTGCTTTTTCTTTTGTTGATTTGTACCTCTCAGGTGCTTACTGCGCAACGCCGCGATCGGGAACGCGATCGGGAAGAAGCGCCCCGTGATCAAACATCCGCTTCCCGCCTCTGGTATGGCGGCGGATTTAACATCGGTTTCGGCGCTTTTAACGGATTCAGCAGTTTTAATATCGGCATTTCCCCTATGGTTGGCTACCGCATCGCAGGGCCACTGTCGGCCGGACCCCGTATTGCGCTTGATTTTACTTCCCTCAAACAACGCGGCATCCGGTCGGTTGGCCTTACCAGCGTTGATGTAGGCGCGTTTTTGCGCTGTCGGGTATTTCAAGGGCTTTTTGTACAGGGAGAAGTTTCGAACGAATGGTTTCAGGACCTCGACGGGTTTACCGGCGAAAAATTTAACGATGAACGCGTCAACCAGCGCATTGGCGCCGGCTGGAACTTCGGCCAACCCGGCGGCGGCGGCACTGAAATCAGCGTACTTTACAATTTTCGCGTCGCCAACGACCTCAATACCTGGCGCAACCCGATCGAATACCGGTTCGGTTTTACCTGGCGGTTTTAATCAGGGCCGACATTGTTGACCAAAGGCGAGGATTCCATATTTTCTAACCAACTCATTTCCACCACACTCTTATGTCAAAAACAACCGACATTCTGGGCAAAGACGCTGCCTATTATCTCGAACACCAATGCAAAACGTTTGACAAAAAAAACATCCACGCGCCCTCTCGCAACCATGTGGATGAAATCTGGCAAGCCAGCAACCGCAATCCGCAAACCCTGCGCAGCCTGCAACAAATTCTGGGCGCCGGTCGCCTTGGCAACACAGGCTATGTAAGCATCCTCCCGGTTGACCAGGGGATTGAACACTCCGCCGGGGCTTCCTTTGCACCCAATCCCGCGTTTTTTGACCCGGAAAATATCGTAAAACTGGCAGTGGAAGGCGGCTGCAATGCCGTGGCAAGTACCTACGGCGTACTGGGCATCGTGGCACGTAAATACGCCCACAAAATGCCGTTTGTTGTGAAAATCAACCACAACGAATTCCTGTCGTACCCCAACAAGTTCGACCAGATCATGTTCGGAACCATCAAAAATGCCTGGGACATGGGCGCTGTAGCCGTAGGCGCCACCATCTATTTCGGTTCGGCAGAAAGCAGCCGGCAAATCGTGGAGGTCAGTAAAGCCTTCGAAATGGCACACGAACTGGGCATGGCTACCATCCTGTGGTGCTATACC
>JANRLZ010000481.1:0-18768 GCA_033762055.1 Saprospiraceae bacterium | reverse complement strand
GCCGGACCGGGAAAAACCCGCACCGCATCCGTCGTAGTACAGGCGCCGGCGTTGTCGGTTACTTCCAGGCGGTAGATGCCGGGCTGGTCAACGGTGGGGGTCAGGGTGGTTGCTCCAGCCACGATATTGCCGTCGGTAGTTGTCCACAGGTAAGAATAGGTCGGCCCGGTGGTGGAGCCGCTGCCGTCGAGTTGAACGGTACTGCCGCCACAGGGAATGCCGGTATCAGGACCGGCGTCGGCGACGGGCGCGGGCGCTCCTGTTACAATCACGACGTCGGTTTTTTCGCAAGCATTGTTAAAACTAAAAACCAACAGCGTGTACACCCCCGGCTGGTTGACCACCGGATTCAGATCATTGCCGTTGCCACCGGGGCCCTGCGTGATACCCGGCCCCGACCAGTGATACGCAACATTCGGGCCGGGTTCTGTGCCGGGTCCACCCAGCGTAACCGTAGGCGTGATGCAATTCAAGGCCTGATCGGGGCCGGCGTCGGCACCGGGCGGGATGGTATCTACTGCCACATAACCGGATCCGGTGGCGGTACAACTGTTGCCGTCAATAACGGTTACGGTGTATTCGGCTTCTGTGTCTACATAAATCATCGCGCCGGTGGCGCCGTTTGACCAAATGTACAAATACGGAGCGGTACCGCCAGCAGCCTGGGCACTAATTTCCGTCGCTGGATCCCAACAACCGATGTTATAGGATTGCACTGTTACGGAAAGCGGTGGAAATTCAGTTACAGCACGCGTCAGCGAAGCGGTACAGCCGGCGTCGTCGGTAACGATTACCCAGTAGGTTCCGGCCGACAAACCAAAAAGATCTTCCTCTTCGAGGCCGTTTGACCACTGGTAGGTGTAGGGCGCTGTGCCGCCGTTAACGGTTAGGTCAATACTTCCGTTTTCCCCTCCGGAACAGGTAACGGCTTCCACCTGAGCGAAGAGCGACAGGTTGCACTGCGCGCTTAGGCGTTGAGCGGTGTTGAGCAGGCAAAAGAATACCAGCAAACAGATAATTCGGATGATGTTCATGAGCGATAAGTGTTTTTGAGCCGGCTGTTGGGCTGGAGGGTTGCCGTACAGACTTCGACACTGCAAATGTTCGGCGCACAGGATGTTCAAAAAAAGACAAATTTTCGATTTTGTTGGGTTTTATTTTCTATGTTTTTTATGTAACTATTGAAAATCAATAATTTAAAAAAAAGTGAGTATAAATGAAGTTACGGTTGGAATCCCTGAAATTTGCAGCGAAATCATCAAAGATTATGGAAAAAACCTTGCTGGGGGAAGCCTTTTCCGCCCTTTCCTCCGCCGAAGTACGGGAATTCGGCAAATTTGTCCGTTCGCCATTTTTTAATACCCGCCCGCAACTGGTGGACTGGTTTGAGCATTACAACCGGATTTATCAGACTGGTGAGCGCAGCACCCGGATACCCGATACGCCGGAAGAAAGCGGCCCCTCACAGCGACTGCTCAATTCCGCCCTGCTCGCCCTGCTCGAAAAATACCTGATATTCAAAGAAAAAAACGCCGACGAACAGCAAGGAAAAATATTCCTTGCCGCTGCCTACCGCAAACGCAACCTGCAACGCCATTTTCAAATCACCCTGCGTGAAGCCCGCCGGCACCGCGAAAAACAACCCTGGCGCCACGCCGATCATTACCACGATCTGCACCTCATCGAATGGGAACAATACCAATACGAAACCGCGCAAAAACGCACCGACTCCCTCAATTTACAGTCCACCTCCGATCTGATGGACACCGCCTTCATTGTCCGGAAGATTCGGATGGCCTGTTTGGCAGTATCGCATCAGGCGGTGTACAAAACCGATTACCGGCTCGGGTTGCTCGATCCCGTTCTGGAGGCGGCCAGGCATCAAAGCGACTTGCCTGCCGTAGGTTTGTATTATCACTGTTATCATTTCCTGACCGAGCCATTTGAAACGGCGGAACATCATTTTACCCAATTCAGGCAGCTGCTGTCGGAAAGTGCCGAGACATTTCCGGAAGAGGAGTTGCGCGCCTTGTATTTACTGGCCATCAATTTTGGCATCAAGAAACTCAATGAATCGCGCCCGGGCTGGTTGCGTATTACCCTCGACCTGTATCAATCAGCTTTATCGCTGAATTTACTGCTCGAAAACGGCCAGATTTCCCGATTTGCCTTTAACAATATTGTGGCGGTTGCCCTGCGCTCGGGCGAAACCGACTGGGCCGAGGCGTTTATTCATGCCCATCGCCAGCACCTGGAACGCAGCTGGCGCGATCTGACTGCCAGCCTCAATCTTGCCCGGGTCGCTTACGCGCGCAAGGATTACGCCACCGCCTTGTTGCAGTTGCAGCGCTCCGATTACAAAGACACGATCAACAACCTGATTGCCAAAACCCTGCAAATGAAAATTTACTACGAAACCGAAGAATACGACCTGCTCGCCAGCCACCTCGGCAGTCTGAAAAATTTTATCCGCCGCCACACAGCCATTGGGTATCACCGCACCAACTACACCCGGATTGTGCACTACACCGAGCAATTGATGGCGCTTCATTTCAACAACTCCAAGGCCGTGGCCGCCTTGCGGGAAAAAATCATGGCGGAGAAAATTCTGACCGAGCGCGACTGGTTTCTGGAGATGTTGGCATAAGCAGGTCTTGGAAACTGATTTAAAACCTCGTCTGCGGTATTAAATCAATATGTTAATCACGCCAGGATTTCGTGAATCACCTTCCCTCCCACATCCGTAAGGCGAAAATCGCGGCCCTGGAAAGGGAAAGTAAATCGCTCGTGGTCGAAGCCCAGCAAGTGCAAAATGGTAGCCTGGATATCGAACACCGACACTTGTCCGCGAAGGGCGTTAAAACCTATTTCGTCGGTTTCCCCGTGCGAAACACCGCCTTTTATGCCACCGCCGGCCATCCAGATGGTAAATGCATCGGTGTGATGATCGCGACCCAGATAAGGCATTTTAACGCCGTTTCGGTTTTCGAGCATCGGGGTTCGGCCAAATTCGCCCCCCCAGACAACAAGCGTTTCGTCGAGCAGACCGCGTTGTTTCAAATCGAGCAGCAATGCCGTCACCGACCGATCGGTTTCGCGGCATTTATTCACCAGGCCGATATCCACCGCCAGGTCGGCGCCGGTACCGTGCGTATCCCAGCCCCAGTCGAACAGTTGTACAAATCGAACGCCTTTTTCTACCAGCCGGCGTGCCAGCAACACGTTATTGGCAAAACAGGCTTTGCCCGGTCTGGCGCCATACAATTGGTGGATATAATCCGGTTCGTTGTCAATATTCATCACTTCGGGCGCATCAATTTGCATCCGGTACGCCATTTCATATTGTGCGATGCGTGCGCGGGTTTCCGGATCACGAAACTCCTGCCAGCTTTGCTCGTTCACCCGGTTGATCGCATCAATGCCGGCACGACGCAATTCGCGCGGTATCCCGTCCGGGTCTTTGAGAAACAACACTGGATCCCCTTCGCTCCGGCATTGTACGCCCTGATACACCGAAGGTAAAAAACCGCTTCCCCATACCGACTTGCCGGCATCCGGATTGTTTCCGCCGGAGGTCAGCACTACAAACCCGGGCAAATTGGCGTTTTCCGACCCCAGTCCGTATGTCACCCAGGCGCCGAGACTGGGGCGGCCAAGCCGGGCGCTGCCGGTGTGCATCAGCAATTGAGCGGGGGCATGATTGAACTGGTCGGTTTGAACGGCCTTCAGAAAAGCCGGCATGTCGGCCACCGTACTCAGATGGGGCAGGTAGTTGCTGATCCAGGCGCCCGATTCGCCGTGTTGACGGAAAGTCGCCTGTGGCCCCAGCATTTTGGGAATGCCCCGGATGAACGCAAATTTTTTACCTTCGAGCAGGGAGGGCGGACAGTCCTGGCCATCCAGTTTGGCAAGTTCGGGTTTGTAATCGAATAATTCCAGTTGAGAAGGTGCGCCGGCCATGTGCAGGTAGATGACCGATTTGGCTTTGGCTGGGAAATGTGGCGCCGCAAGTGTACCGGGAGAAGGAACAGGCGTAGTTGGCCCGCAACGCGATAACAAGGCGCCCATCGCCAGGCTGCCCAGCCCGATACCGCATTGTTTGAGAAAATGACGACGGGTGGCAAGGCGGAGTTGTTCTTCCTGAATTTCTTCCTGTATTGATCTCATTTTTTACCTGAAATACCGGCACAAATATAACGAAAACGGGTTGCTATGGGTAAGTCCGGGTAAAACCTGTTGAATGAATAAACCTTCCTGAACAAAGGTGATTAAAATGAAAAATGCAATCCGTCAGACAAGCGACAAAACATTGAACGCAATTGCGACGTTCCTGCCATCTTTGCAATCGGAATTGAATTTTTGGCAAGACTATTGCCTTAGAGAGCACATACACGCTCTTTGCACATACAACATCAACATTTGCAACATCTTATGAAATTAGAGAAAAAAATGCGCTTCGCTTTGCTGTTCGTTTGGCTCGCCGTTGAACTGTCGGCCCAGGTTACGACCGTTCGCCGTTACAACCCTTCGGGCAATTCGAGCACCCCGCAAACCTATTCCACCGACGACAACTATCGCAATACCGACGCTACAACGCGTCGCGCCGCAGCGGTTTCCAAAGTGCAGGGTACTTCCACGCAGCGCAGTTTGTCGTCCAAAGGCCTTTCACCGGCTACCTACAGCACCGACGCTGCGCCGGTTGAATATTCCGAGACGGCTGCGCCTGCGACCACCCTGTCGGTCAACGGCGCCAATGTGCATCGCAACGTACGCGCCGGCCGGGGCCAGGTAGGCGACCGCTTGTTCACACCGGTTTCGGAATTGTACTATGTGCAGTTTGCTGTTTACTGCAAAAACACGCCGGTAGATAAAGCCCCGCCCATTGAAGGACTGATGTTGCTTTGGCACGAAGGCAGCCAATGCCCCGGTGGTGAAGAAGGCGCCTGCTACATTGTAAAAGGGTATGATACGGCAGAAGATGCGAAGGCGGCTGTGCTGCAATTCAAGGCACAAAAAATTGATTGCTGGTACAATCCGGCGCTGACCGGCGCTGCGGTGGAAGTAATCGGCGTCAGAGGATAACTTTGATTGTTCCTTCGAAACTGTTTTAAAAATACATTGGCGCGTCTGGCCCTTTATCAGAGGGTCAGGCGCGCTTTTTTAGAGGTGCTGTCTGAAGTGTGGTTATCTTTCCACCGAATATTACAAGATACATGAAAATCCCGCGTGTTGGCATTACCGGAGGAATCGGAAGCGGAAAAAGCACCGTTTGCCGCATCTTTCATGGTGCTTTCGGCATCCCGGTTTTTTATGCCGATATTCAGGCAAAATACCTGATCGAAACCGATCCGGATTTGCAGCGCGGCATCATACAAATTTTTGGCCCGGAAGCCTATACTACCGAGGGGCTTTACAACCGATCTTATGTAGCCGGCATCGCTTTCAGCCATCCGGAGTCGCTGAAAGCGCTGAACGCACTGGTACACCCGGCGGTGGAAGCCGAAAGCAAAGCCTGGCACGAACGTCAGGCCCAAGCGGGGGCGCCATACACGCTCAAAGAAGCCGCACTGATGATCGAGAGCGGCAGCCATCTTCATCTCGATTTTCTGATCGTGGTAACCGCTCCTGAACCGATCCGCATCCGGCGGGTCATGGAACGCGACCAGCTGAGCGAGGAACAGGTTCGCGCCCGCATTCGCGGCCAGTTGCCCGAAGCCGAAAAAGTTGCGCTGGCCCAATTCGTGGTTGTCAACGACGGCGATCAGCTCCTGCTTCCGCAAATCTGGGCGGCCCACCAACGCATCCTCAAATTACAAAATTGACCGGTTCATCGAAGGGGCGGGTGCGGACTTTAACCTGGCTCTGGTGCATGACCACCGAGTAAGGCGGTACGCTTTCCGTCAGCCAGGAGTTGCCGCCAACGACCGAATCATGTCCGACAACCGTTTTGCCGCCAAGAATGGTACAGTTGGCGTAGAGGACACAATTGTCTTCAATGGTAGGATGGCGTTTTACATTGGCGAGCGACTTGTCTACCTGCAAAGCGCCGAGGGTGACGCCCTGATAAATTTTTACGTTGTTGCCGATGAGGGCCGTGGCGCCGATCACGACGCCGGTGCCGTGGTCAATAAAAAAAGAGCGACCGATGGTGGCGGCAGGGTGAATGTCTATTCCCGTTTTTCCATGAACATATTCCGCGAAAACACGTGGCAACAGCGGCGCGCCGAGCCGGTGCAGGAGGTGTGAAATGCGGTAATTGGCAATAGCAAAAAAACCGGGGTAAGTAGCAATAACCTCTTCAGCGCAGGTAGCCGCAGGGTCAAATGCCAAAATAGCCTGGGCATCTTCGAGCAGCATCTCGTACACCTCGGGCAACTGGTCAAAAAAGCCGTTGGCGATGTTGGCCACCGATTCGCCGCCATCCTGAGTGAGCGGATAAAGCAATTTCATCAGATCATGTCGCAACAGGGCGTATTGAACGCGGGCGGGTTTGGGCTCCTCGCTCAGCATGGGAAAAAGGAACAAAAACAAGGCATCAGCCAGCCGTTGCGCTTCTGCTTTGGGCGGGATACGGACGTTTTGCGAGAGCGGTTGTTGTTCGAGGGTTTGAAAAAAATGTTCGAGATGTGATTTCATGATGTCGGCAAAAATTAGCGTGGCTGAACGAATATGCACCTGCCCCAAATGAAGTCCCCTTTCCGATACATAACGGAAAGGGGACTTCAATTTGGTAGATTTTATAAAAATCTGGTTTGTACCAAAAGTTGTCACCTCCCCCTGCGGGCAGTACAACAACACGGATAACAAACCGGAATGTGTATCATTTTGTTTGAATTTCAAGAGCAAACGTAACAATTTCCGCGCCAACCAAAAGGTTTTGCACAAAATACATCGCTAAAGTTTCAACTCTTTCGAATTTTGCGCCTTCCACCCTAATTCCCTCAACGAATCAACCTCATTAACCTTCGGCAACCCACCTCAACATGCTCCATCTCTCTCGCCTCCAACACACCGATACCGGTCATTTTTTTCTCATAGCCGGTCCTTGCGCCATTGAAGGAGAACAAATGGCATTCGACATCGCCGGGCAAGTCAGCGAAATCTGTCGGCGTTTGCAAATTCCCTACATTTTTAAAGGTTCATACCGCAAAGCCAACCGCAGCAAACGCGATTCATTCACCGGCATCGGCGATGAAAAAGCGCTTGAGATTCTTCGGAAAATCGGAGAGACCTTTCAGGTTCCCACGACGACCGATATTCATACCGAACCAGAGGCGGCTATTGCCGCGCAATACGTGGATATCCTCCAGATACCGGCATTTCTCTGCCGTCAAACTTCGCTGCTGGTCGCCGCTGCACAAACCGGTAAAGTGGTCAATATCAAAAAAGGGCAGTTTGTAAGCCCGGAAGCCATGCGTTTTGCCGCCGAAAAAGTGTGGGAGGAAGGCAATCAACAGGTCATTTTGACAGAACGCGGCACCACTTTCGGGTACCAGGATCTGATCGTTGATTTCAGGGGCATCCCGGTAATGCGCAGTTTCGGGACGCCGGTGGTGCTCGATTGCACCCACTCGCTCCAGCAGCCCAACCAAAGCAGCGGCGTTACCGGCGGTCGTCCGGCACTTATCGAAACCATCGCCCGCGCTGGCATTGCTACCGGCGCCGACGGACTATTTATAGAAACGCACCCGCGGCCTTCCGAGGCCAAATCGGACGGCGCCAACATGCTGCCGCTGGGCGAGCTGGAAAGAATACTGGAGGGCTTGCTGCGGATTCGTTTGGCCTTGCGTTAAGGAATGATCATTGAGCGGAAAATCCAACTTTTTATTCGTGAATACTGAAACAATCTTAAACAAGTCGCTCGAAATGTTGTGGGCCTATGGTCCGAAAACCCTGGCGGCTATTGTCCTTCTTTTTGGCGGACTTTGGATCATTCGCCGGCTAACCGGCGCTTTTGATCATTTTTTACAAGTGCGAAGGGTAGATGAAGGGCTACGGCCTTTTTTTACTTCGCTGGCTGATACGGCGATGAAAATTGCGCTGATTCTCATGGTAGCCAGTACCGTGGGCATTGCAACCACTTCTTTTATTGCCATTTTTTCAGCCATTGCTTTCTCGGTTGGACTGGCCTTGCAGGGCAGTCTCGGCAATTTTGCCAGTGGTGTGCTGATATTATTGTTTCGCCCTTTCAAGGTCGGCGACCTGATTACAGTGGCCGACAAAACCGGCAAGGTGGTGGAGATACAAATTTTCAACACGATTTTGAAAACACCTTCCGGCAAAAAGATCATTATTCCCAACGGAAAGATGACCGAAGGCCCGATTGAAAACATTGCAGAACACAGCGCTGTGCAGGTAGAGGTTACCCTATTGCTTCAACCGCAGGTTTCGATGGATGCCCTTCAACACGCCGCAACGATGGCCCTTGAACGCTGTCCGCATGCCACGCCCGGCAAAGCCGCAGAGGTAAAAATTGGCGGTATCACCCGCGATGATATGAAAACCCAGATTGCGGTCTGGACGCTGGGAGAGCATTATGAGGACACGGTGAACCATCTCTATGAAGCCCTGAAACACAGTTTTTCTGCCGTGGGGATCGAAATGGCAAAAGAGCGCAGAAAGGAGAGCGTTTAGCGCGGCTTCCTTTGAAAAAGTAAGAGCATGTATAGATTTCCCTGATGCGGTAAAATCTATACATGCTCTCATGCTACGTGGGTAATCAGCGTTTAACCGGCGCTTTTTTCACCGTGCAACCGGCTGCCCGTGTGAAGTCGGGATTGGGTTTTTCGCCACGAAGCAAGGCGCGAAGCGCATTTTCAACAAAACGTTCGGTCGAGGCGCTGGGGGCTTCGGCGTTGTTGTCTATGGCGCCGATGTAGCGCACTACCCGGGCGGAGTCCAGGACAAATACATGGGGTGTACGCGTGGCGCCAAACTTGGGATAAACCGTTTGGTATTCGTCGAACAGGTACGGGAAAGGATAGTGTTTGGCCCGTGCGCGTTCCTGCATTTTTTCATAACTGTCTTCCGGAACGATGAGCGGGCTGTTTGGATTGATAGCGATGACGGGAAAACCTTGTGGCTCGTAAGTCCGGTGCAGGTCAATGATGCGCTGTTCGTAGAGTTGCGCGAAGGGGCAATGGTTGCAGGTAAACACAATGATAAAGCCCTTTACGCCGGTATAATCCGACATAGAAACGGTATCTCCGTCTACATTTTTGAGGGCGAAATCTTCGGCTGTGTCACCAACGGCATAGGCTCTGGGGTTTGAAGCGCTCTGCAACAGCAAACAAGCTGCCAAAAGCACAACCGTGAAAAGGAGGGGAGTTTTCATGAGTAAAAGAAATATTAAAATGTAAAACGATGCGTGGGAATGGACTATGCTCGGTTGTTGCGAAAATTAAAATCGGTATTCGAAGGCGTTTGGGGAGGGCGATCATTTTTTGCCGCCACTCAGGTCTTCGCAGCTCATTTTTTTGCCGATAAATATGGCGGCAGAGTCTGACAGGAAGGGGCGGACAAAATTTTCCAGGTCTTCCAGGTTTTCAAACTTTCCGAGGTTGAACTGCTTTTTTTTGCCTTTTATGACAAAGGTGGCGGGAATAGCGCCGTCCCATTCTTCATAGAGGGCAGGAATCCAGGCATTCAGGTCCTGATCAGCCATGAGTGCGACTTCCGATTTGATGCGCTGGTTTTTGAGGAAGGGGATAAATTTCTTTTCCAGTTGACTTTTAAAGTCAAGGCTTACCAGCAGCACCTGTACGTTGTGTGCGGCGTACTGTTCGCGCAGCTCGTCGAAGCAAGGGAGTTCTTCGACGCAGGGTTTGCACCAGGTGGCCCAGAAATTGACCACGAGGGTGGTATCGCCGGCGCGGTTGATGCGTGATTGAAGTTGTTCCAGGTTGTCATAAATGACAAAATCCTGCGCGCGCAAACGCGATGCGGAGCAGAGAAAAACTGCGCCGAAGAGTAATACAAGGGAGAACCGAAACGGATGTGCCATGAGAGCCATGATACAGGAATATTAAAAAAGACAATGCAAGGAACGACGATTTGCTGGAACGACAAGTGCTTTAACATTTTTTTCTGACGAAAAAATGTGACAGTGCCAAAAACAAAGCAAAAAAGCCCCGTTTGGGCGGACCAAACGGGGCTTTTTAAGATAGCGGAAATGTTCAGGCTTCGACGCTTGCGGGCGAAACGATGGTATGATCTACCAAAATCCGGCCGCAGTGTTCGCAGGCGATCACGCGTTTGTGCAACCCGATTTCGAGCTGGATTTGTGGCGGCACGTTGTTGAAGCAGCCGCCGCAGGAATTGCGTTCGACGGTGGCCACTGCGATGCCGTTGCGATAGGTGCGGCGGGTTTTATCGTAGGCATTGAGCAACCGTGCCTCGATCCCTTCACGGGCTTTTTCACTCTGTTTGCGCAGGCGCTTTTCTTCTCCTTCGGTCTTCTCGATCACACTTTGAAGTTCTACTTTTTTGGCATCAAGTTCTTTTTGTTTGGCTGCAAAGCGCGCCTCGGCGATGGAGAGGCTTTCTTTTTTGCCCTCCAAAGCACCTTTGGCTTCGCGCACGCGTTTTTCCGACAACTGAATGTCCAGTTTGGCCAGTTCGATTTCTTTCTGCAAAGCCTCGTATTCGCGGTTGTTCTTTACCTCGTCGAGTTGTTTTTGGTATTTTTTGATGTTGGCGTCTGCGTCTTTGGCGGTCGCCTGCATCTTGCTGATTTCCTGCTCGCTTTCTTTCAGCACGGCTTTCATTTTTTTGATCCGGGTATCGAGTCCCTCCACTTCGTCTTCCAAATCGGCGACTTCCATTGGGAGTTCGCCTTTCAAAATCTGGATTTCATCGAGTTGCGAATCAATCTGCTGGAGGTTCCACAGCATGCTGAGTTTGTCGGCAATGGATGCTTCTACGGTCATTCTATTGTGTGATAAGTGAATGGTGTAAGGTGTAATTTTGGGGTAAAATGTTGATTTTCAACAATAATACACCGGATTGGTATGCTGATCCGTCAAATGGAGCGCAAAAGTAGGAAATTTTTCCCTTACAATATCGCGTAAAAGTTCAATGGTAAATTGTTCACTTTCATAATGCCCTACATCAGCAATGACCAAGCGGCCTTCTGCATCAAAAAATTCGTGGTATTTAAAGTCGGCAGAAACGTAGGCATCGGCCCCGGCACGCAGGGCTTCGGGCAACAAAAAACTGCCCGCGCCGCCGCAAACCGCTACGGTTTGAACCGGTTTCCCGCGCAGGGCAGTGTGCCGGATACAGGATGTATGCAGGGCAGTTTTGACAAACTGCAAGAATTCCCGCTCATCCATCGGGATTGCCAGCCTGCCCAGCAAACCGGCTCCAACTTCAGCATCGCCGGCTTTGGGCAACAACAATCGGGTGTGGCTCAAACCTAATCTTTCTGCAATTTTCTCATTCACTCCCCTGCGGCGCACATTGTCGAGATTGGTGTGAATGGCATAAATAGCTACTTCCTTGCGGATAGCCTCCATCACCGTCCGTTCGATATATGTGACGCCATTAAGTCGCTTCAACCCGCGAAAAACAACAGGATGGTGCGCAACAATCAGGTTGCAATCGCGCGCCACCGCCTCCTGTACAATGGCTTCAGTCGAATCAAGACAAAACAACACGCCACGAAGTGGGGTTGTCGGATCGCCCACAATCAGGCCGGCATTGTCATATGATTCTTGCAAATGGGGCGGCGCTACCGCTTCCAACACCGAAATAACATCTTGAACCTGCATGATTAACGTGCGCTGCCGTCGAACCAGTTCTGGTCCGTCAGGTTGTAAATTTCCTGTATTTCAGTCAAAATTTTCCTGAAATCAATTTTCAAATCCTTGAGAAGTCCGGTGCGGATATCAAACACCCAGCCATGTACCATAGGTGCGCCTTCTTTCACATAGCGTTGTTGTACCGCCGCAGTTTTTATCACATTGACACATTGTTCCTGTACATTCAACTCCACCAGCCGGTCGTATCGCGCATGCTCGTCGGCAATGGCACTGAGTTCTTCGCGATGCAGGCGATACACATCACGAATGTTGCGCAACCAGGGGTTAAGAATGCCCAAATCTCTCGACTGCATGGCAGCCTTTACTCCTCCGCAGCCGTAGTGCCCGCACACCACGATATGTTTTACTTTAAGATGGCGCACCGCATAATTGATCACCGCCATCACGTTGAGATCAATAGAGGCTACCAGATTGGCTACATTGCGGTGAATAAACACTTCGCCGGGGTTCGCGCCCATCAGGTCTTCTGCCGTTACCCGGCTGTCGGAGCAACCGATGTAGAGGTATTCCGGCGTCTGGTCTTGTGCCAATTTTTCAAAGAAGTCTTTTTCCGTGGCCGTTTTTTCGGCTACCCATTTGCGATTGTTCTCAAAAATCTGATCGTAGGAAACCATAAGTCGGGTTTGATTTTGATAAGTACTCCATCGGAGCACCTGGAAATATTTACTGCTTCAAACGGCCATTTCGCACCTTGTTGACAAACTTGCCGCCTTCGCCCGGATCAACCGGTACGATTTCAAGGGTTTTACCGTTGGGCATTTTCATTTTTACATCCTTGCCTTTCAGACTGACCAGCAGATCGTTAAAACGAGTGCTGCTGGAAGTGATGCTGATGGCTGCACCTTCATCGGTATTCTGGTAAACAAACAGGTACCATAATTCCGCCGATGCCTTGATATAAATGCCCAGTGCGTCGTCGCCGTTTTTGGGCATTTTATACTGAATCATGATGTTTAATGACTTGTTGATGGGCTGCCCGGCAATACTGATCAGCGGTACGCGGTCTTCCACGGTAAAGAAAGAGGAATATTCGTTGTTCCAGGTAAGTGTTTGCCGGCCCATGACGAGCGCAAAATTATCGTCTTTTTTGGGCAATAATACGGCATTCAGACGGGCATTGGCAAGGGTTTCCTCCCAGTCTTTTTCATCGCTCACAAATTCATGCAGGGCGGGTTGATAAAACGCCATCTGCGTGTTGTAAATCGCAGGCTGGGCATCGAAGGTAGCAGCCTTTATCTCATTGATCATCAATTCGATCAGTTTGGGCGGAATGGGCATTTCAAAGGCGGAGATCATTTCGCCGGTTACTTCAAAATAGGTGCTGTCGGTGACGGTATTGTAATCCGATTTCAAGCGACCGGCGGCCTTGATTTTCATCAGTTCCAGTCCGCCGCCGATATTGAGCGGGCCTTCTGCCTGCACGGTTCCAACGCGGTTGTCGAACACTAATTTGGCGCCGCGTTCACTTTTGCCCAATACTTTCAATGAATCACCGAAGATGAAACGATCGTTGGCCGCTTCGTATTTATACACGTGTTTGCAGTCAATGATGCTTCGATCCACACGTTGCAGGGCTGGAAGCATGATACGCGGATACATTTCGCCGGTTTCACGGGAAATATAGAATCCTGTTACCATGGGGTTGTCTTCCGGGTCTTTAGAAAGTTTGACGTAGAAAAGCGGGTCTTTGCGGTCCACTTCCGTTTGGAGGGTAAACCAGTTTGTTTTAGGCAATTTATCAGCCACCAACTGCGCCTGCCCTTCAAATCGCATGTTTTGTTTGGTCGAATTGAGTGTCATGTTCCCCTTGAACAGGGTTTTTACATCCACACGGAAACTGTCTTTTTCGGGAATATCGGCATTGGCGAAAGTTTGCACCTTGCGGTTGGAGCCTTCAATCGTCTGGTACTTGCCCTGAATATCCTGGAAAAACACTTCCTGCTCATAACCGGGGATGTTGTAGGCATAGAACCCGGTGGCTTTGTACACATTTTTCCCCTCAATATCCACCGTAGCGCGATTGATGGTGTGGTACTTGCTTACCGTGTCGGCTACGATCTGAGCCTGGTAAATCGTGCGCATACGGCCGCCCGGCTGGATGAAAATATCGCTGGTATCGGGCACATAAACATAGGCATCGGCCGATTTGATCTGTTTGACTCCTCCCACCCGCAAGAGGTTGGTTTTCATGTCGTACAGGGCTGTTTTTCCTTCAAAAGCCAGGGTATCCTGTTTGGGATCAATGGATACAAATCGCCCGGGCTTGTTCGGATCAGCCTTGAATTCGATGGTTTTGGCTTTCATATCCCAGGTAAATTCGTTCATCGAAGTCCGGTACTGGTCAAGCGGCAGGGTGGTGTTGGCGGTAAGCAGGTTGGCCTTGAATTGTCCTTTTTGCTTGTCGAAGTCGAGGTCGCCGTCCACATTGCGGGAGTCGAGCGCGATACCGGTTTGATCCAGCGATTTGATTTCGAGGTTACCGGTATCCACACTGGCCTGGAAGGGGCCGTAGGAAATAATTTTCGAGGTGAGTTTACCTTCCGCCCATTCAAATTCGCCATTCCCTTTCAAACCGGAAGGCGTGAGGATCAACACGCCTTTGTGTGTGTAGCCAGGCGATTTGAACAATTCAAAGGCTTTGGCCTTGCTGGTCACATACATCGAATCCTTGAATGGCAGCCAGTTGACCGAAACGTCTTCACCCTTGGCCTGCGGCACTTTTACCGCGCTGGCCCGGTCTTCTTCCATGAAGAATTTTTTGGCGGTGCCGGTGGTTTGTTTGGGCCTGAAAATCAAGTCTTCCGACTCGATATCGGCAGTCAGGTATTCGAGTTTCCCTTTACCCAGCAGGCCTTTATTGCTCAAATCAAGCACGCCGGTGTACAGGCCTTTTTTTGTATAGGTGGAGTAGCCTGCAACGGGTGTTTTGTGGATAAAGCCAAATGATTTATCCTCGTCACGCACGATGATGGTTTCCTTGAACGGCGGAAAAATTGTGGCGGGGAAAAGTTCGCCCTTGAATTTCAGTTGTTCTTTTGTGTACGAATCCAATCCATTGAAACTGAAGGGGTCGAGACGGAAATAAAACGAATCGCGGGTGTAAACACCGCCCTGGGTTTTGGGATAATCGTAGAAGACAAAGGAGTGCTTTTTGGATTGAAGCGAAGGAAAAATCCCCATTTCTTCCTTACCAGATTTATTGTTCGGAGCATCCACGAGCAGGGCGCCGCTGAGGTGTTCGATGTTCGAACTCATGGCGTGGGCAATGGGCTGTCCGGTTTTGTCTTCCTGTCCGGTCGGTATATAAAAATCAAGGTGTTGTACGGAGTCGAAATTAACCTCGAATTTGTCGTAGATAAAATTCATGTCGCGCCCCTGAAACAAGGCCAGTCCGGCATACAATCTGCCGCCGAAGCGCATATCGCGGTTTTTGAGCAAGGTCAACTCGTTTTCGTTGGGGAGCAGCGCCACTTTCTGTCGCTGACTCAGTTCGAGTTTTTTTACGGCATAAATCTCGGTTTCCTTGGTTTTCAGGTCAAGTTTGGCGTTGGCGCCGGTACTTTCGGAGATGATATTGATGGCGTCGTAGTCTTTTTTGCCCTGGCTGGCCAGGGCATAGTGGATGCATTTGTCGCGCAATTCAATTTCATGCCGATCGAAATAGTAGTTGATAAAACCCTCTTTTACCATTTGCGCCAACAGGCTTTGAATGCTAGAATAGTCAAACTTGGGGTTGATTTCCATCGCAAACTCATTGTCTTTCACGATTCGTCCGTTGTCGTCTTTGTCGCGGTCGGTTTTCAGCCAAAGGGCATACAGGGTACTTACCGGATTATGGCTTCCCAGGCCCTGCATTTGGAGGTAAACCGAGGCATCGTAGTAGTTGCTGCTTTCAAATTCCACTTTCTGCGCCGTTCCTTTGATGCCGATGTGGCCGCCGATGGCCAGGGAGTCGGAATTCAGGTGCCACGACACACGATCGGTGTTGAGGTTCATGTTGTAAAACGAGGAGTAAAACGGGTTGCGGGAAGACCCTTTTTCCCCGCGCATCAGGGTAATAACCTGCCGGGGAATGTCAATCCGGAAGTCGGCAGCCGGGTGAAACAGGCTGTCGCTATCCATAAACAGTTTGGCGTCCACGTTTTCGGCTACCACGCTCACCCCGCGCCGGATTACAAACTGCTGGGCTTTACCGTGGAAGACTTTCTGGCGTTTTTTATTGTACACGGTCATTTGCGCCGGTTCGCTGCCGGTGCCGTAGCCATACAGGGCGTTGCCGGCCAGCCTGAAGCCGCCAAGATATTCGATATTATCACCGATTCGATTGATTTTCAACACTTTTTCAAAGGATTGAAAGCGCGGAAATTGCACATCGCGCAAGGAATCGGCTTTGGCAGAAGCGGCTTTGGGACGTACCACCACGTTGTTTTCAAAACTGCCCAAAATTCCTTCTTTAAAATAAAGCGGGTAAAAAAGGGTGGCGGTATCACAACTAAAAAGCGGCTTTTGCGCCTCTACCTTGTAACGGGTAAGCAGGGCGTAAATACTCGAGTCCATACCGGCTTCTGCCCAGGATACCTTGCCGCCCTCCCCCTGCCAGATTTGCTCAAATGGCAGGTAACGCCCATTGGTATTGCGAATCATCACCGAATCGGATTTGCGCGTTCCGATTAAATCTACGCCGGTGCAAACAATACTCGGCACACGGTCGGTGTACACAAATTCGTACTTGCCACCCTTTATTTTCCAGGTAACCGAACCGCCTTCGCCCGTTTTGAGGGCGCGTTCGCTCATAAAATCTATGGAAAATTCAAGCAACAGGCCGGCCGATTTGGCTCGGCCTTTTTCCAGTCCGGCCAGCGATTCTTCCGTAAAATTCATCCAGCGGCGGAACAGGGTGGTGTCCGGGTCGTTTTTTGCCGCAGTGATGGCGTTTACATAATTTTTAAAGTAGGGGAATGCCGAAAGATTTTGACCGCTCATCAGATTGGCCACCGAAACGATTCGTTTGGTTTCCCATTCCGGGAAAGCGCCTGCCTTGTGCATTTTGCGAAACACGGCAAAAGCTTCTTCCATATCGGGGCGCTTCGAAAGGGTCATGAATTTGCCTAATTCTTCGACAAATTCATTGCTGTTTTCCGGGAAACGCTGCGCGTGGAGCGCATTAAACCCCAAAACAAATAACAAGGCGAAAACAAGGCGGGGAGAAAGAGTAGCGTACACTTGCTGCATCAGGTTTGAGTGATGATGGATGAATAAAATAACGCAGGCTTCTTGCGAAAGCCTGTTTTCAAAACAGCCTCTTAACGTTGGAGGCTGAAAATTGGTGTGAACAACTTACCGCAAGGTCATCTGCTCGACAAATTGATTTTCCTCTGCGGTAAAATCCAGCTGCGGCACTTCTTTTCTCAAGGCGGCAATGGCCTCCAGTTGTGCCCGCAAAAACGCCTGGTGTGGTTCCGAATCCGAATGAAAAGGCCGATGCAATGCTGCGGCACGAATTTTTTCAATACGCACATTCAGCGCCCGCGTTTTTTCAGAAAAAAATGTTTCGGCAAAATTAGCCCAGATATAGTCAATCGCCGCTTCGGAAGGATGCAGCATGTCGGCGGCATAAAACCGATAGTCGCGCAAATCATCCATCAACCATTCGTACGCCGGAAAGTACACGACTCCCTCCAGCCGTTCGCTCAATACTGCGCCGGCCAACAACAAAGCCGCCTTGCTGCGCTGGTTTTCCACCAGTCCGCTCCGCAGATGCCGCACCGGACTGACACTCACTATGACGCGCAAATGCGGACGAATTGTTTGCCACATTTGCAACACGGTCATCAAAGACTCTACGATTTCGCCAACGTTCAGGCGGCGGGTTTCAAACCACGCGGCAGGGGTTTTGTGGTTGTTGGCCACGATTTGCCCCGTTTCGCGTAGCACTGATACCTCCGCTGTGCCTAGGGTCAGTACGATTCCATCACACTCCTGTAAAAATGCGGCTCCCTGGCGATAGCCTGTATTGATGGCAGCGAGTGCCGCCGACTTATCCGGGTGCGAAAAACGTCCGTGATGTTCCCAACTGTGCCAAAGTCCGTCGTGGTGAAACAACTCATCGGCCTGGTAGGGCCGCGTACCTTCGAGCAATCGCGTCAGACAGGAGGCCATCGAAACCGGGTTGTACACAATTCCGTTCGGATTGACCTGTGTGTGAAATTTGCAGGCGGCCAGTCGCGCCCCGATGTGTTCCGTAAAACAGGAGCCTACCAGCATCCAGCGTTGCGTGTGTTCCATCCGGAATGGCGCAGGCAAGACAGGCAGGATAGTTCGAAAGGAAGGGTACGTCATGGTCGGCAAAATTCCGTTATTTTTAAGAAATGGACGTGCGTCGCGTGCAAGAGGCTGTTTGAATTTTCTTCACCGGGCTTTGAAGGCGAAATTTGAAATCGTGCGGCGCCTGTTTTTGAGGAAACAGGCGCCACTATTCTCCCAAAAACGAGGCTTGCCCGCCTCCAAATTTCTCGCTTCAAAGCTCCGGCAAGAAAACTCAAACAGTCTCTCTACGGAATGCCGTACTTTTATCAGGCAAAATCCACCCTCATGCCCAATTTGCGCTCTTTCCTGCAAAAAGTGCTGCTTCGAATGTTCTATTTCCTGCTCGCGTTTTTAGTTGGCTGGTTCATCGCCGTTCAGGCCGGTTGTTTTGCCATGCGCACTTCCGATAAAGATTGGGCAAAAAACCTGCGAAAAAAAGGCCAGTTGCTCGCCCCCCAGTGGATCCATGCGCCCGATGCAGATGGCCGGCATATTCATGCCGTGGAGATCAGCGCTGTTGATTCGTTGCCGTTGGTAATGCTGGTACACGGGTCGCCCGGTTCTTCCGATGCATTTACCGACTACCTTGCCGATACTGAACTTTCCAAACAGGCCCGCCTGGTGGCCATTGATCGTCCGG
>JANRLZ010000480.1:0-5769 GCA_033762055.1 Saprospiraceae bacterium | reverse complement strand
TTGAAGCCATTGAAAAAGCGTACAAGTACAATAAAACCCACAAACGGAAACGCGGCGCCAGCACAATCAGCCAGCAAACAGCAAAAAATGTTTTTTTGTGGCCCAGCCGCTCCTGGTTACGAAAGGGGTTTGAGGTCTATTTTACCTTCCTGATCGAAACCGTATGGAGCAAGGAACGCATCATGACAGCCTACCTGAACAGCATAGAATTTGGCGATGGTATTTATGGCGCCGAAGCCGCTGCGCAACATTTTTTCGGGAAAAATGCCAAAAGCCTCAACCGACAAGAATCGGCATTGCTGGCATCGGTACTGCCCAATCCGCTGATATATAAGGTGGAAAACCCTTCATCGCAGGTGCGCCAGCGCCAACAGTGGGTATTGAGTCAAATGCGGATGTGGGGCGGGAAAATTGACTATGATGAACCCAATACGCCCAAAAAAGCGGAGAAATAGCGGTTATTCTTCTTTCCTTTTCCTTTTTTCAAAATAATATTCCACACCAAGCAGCCATTGCTGCGGATTCACCTCTACCGTTAACGAACGACTGCCTTCGTTTTGATAATATTGTACCCGCACTACGGTGAGCGACAGGGCCAGATCACGGCTCAAAAAACAGACCAGTGAAGGGAATGCGCCGGCCCCAAAAGTGTTGTAGGCCGTGCTGGTCTCTTGTGGAACGCCCAATTCGGAATAAACCGAAGTGGTTTTTTCCCGCGAAAAAAATGCGAAGAATTCGGGCATAATCAACACCCGTTTTGCCAGCGGGAAGTAAAACCGAAGCAATGGCCCGGCGCCATAAAAACGCCGCTGCGTTTCCGTCAGACCACTCTGGGCGGGCGCAATCGCAAAACGGTCGGATAAGGTTTCATACTGTGCGACAATGCCGACCATGGTACGTTTGTTCAGCACATAACCAATTTCAGGCTGGGTAAAAAAACGGTGGTACGTTCGCTCCTGCCGACCTTGTGCAGCATCGGCCGGGTTGTGCTGGTATTGGTAGGAAAAAAGGTCGCGCGTCCACCAGCCCTTGTTTTCGAGCTGGGCAGATGCATCTGCGCAAATAGCGCAGGTCAACAGGGTTAAGTAGATGTTTTTTTTCATCAGACCTCTTGCGAAAGTAGCGTTTGAGCCCAAACCGGAGCCTTTTCCGGTTTGGGCCAAACAGATACGGTCTATTGGTAATGGGTAAAACAACTCAATTTTTGACAAATTTCCTGGTCGCGCTGCCCTGGCTGTTGCTGCATTGAATCAGATAAAGGCCGGCAGGTAAATCGGCAATCGTCCAACGCTGTTGCGTAACGCCTTGATTCGGAGCGGTTTCTTCGACTTTGATGAGACGCCCCTGTTGGTCGAAAAGCATGATTTGGAGTTGGCTGTCGGCGGCATCCGGATATTCAAGTTGAAGATAATTGTCGGCCGGGTTGGGCGAGATACGTATGCTGCGCAATGCAGCGGGTTCTTCGGTAGCGCTGGAGGCGTCGGGGAAAAATTTGGCGGTCAAAGCGGCATAAACTACTGCCAGCCCCGTACCTTCAAATTCTTCCACATTTTGTATGACTGCGTAATAAGTATGATTGCCGGGTTGAACCGGATAGGCGCGGGTATGGGAAAATGAGACCCGGTTCAAATCGGAACTGTAAGGCTCGTAGATGATGCAGCCGTCATTGGGGCTCCAATCGGGCGAGTCGCTGCAGGCCAGACGCATTTGGTCGCCGTTGCTGCCAATACCCGTTCCAACAAAATTAACCAGTACCTGTCCGGCTACCGGGGCATTGATATTGACGGAGCCAAGGTTTACGGTCGGGCCTTCGATATTAACGCCGAATGGCGTGTTGATTGGCTGATAGGCAAAGTTGCCGGCTTCGGATGCCGGATAAAACTGCACGGTCAGACTACCATAAACGGAGGCAAAACCGTTGCCGTATGTTTCAAAAAAATTCTCCACCACCGCGTAAAATGTGTGGTTGCCTGCGGGAATATCGTACACCCGGGTATGGGAAAAAGAAAAACGATTCAAATCGTTGTCAATCACCTCGCAACTCGTACTGCCGTCGTAATTGGTCCAGGTCGGGGTATTGCTGGCGGCAAAAAACATAAGATCGCCGTAGCTGGAAACACATTTTCCATCAAAACGAACCAGCACTTTGCCGGCGGTCGGCACCGCAATGTTAAGCGTGCTGAATGCAGTAGGCCCGCCCTCCACCGGAATATCTTCGAAAAAAAAGCCTTTGTGCCAGGCAAAGGCATTGCCGCTTACCTGTGGAAACCACTCGGCGCTGAGGCTGCCGTAAATGGAAGCAACGCCGCTGCCGTCGGTTTCAAAATGATTCTGTGCAACGGCGTAAAAGGTATGTACACCGGCTCCCACATCGTATGAACGGGTATGGGAAAAAGTATTGCTGTTGATGTCGGCATTTGCCGCTTCAAGTTCTACACAACCGTCATTGGCGCTCCAGTTGGGGGTGTCGCCGGCTGCCAGGATGATCCGATCTCCTTCCGATGAAAGACAATACCCGTCGAAACGCAGTATCACCTTGCCCGATGCAGGCGCCTCCAGTGTAACCTGGCCGACTACGACCGGACTTGAGCGCAAAAAAGCATTGGTAACACTGACCCCCGTATGAGCCAGTTTTTGCCCCAATAATATCTGACCAATGGCCAGAAAACCCAAAAAGAGTACCTGTTTTTTCATGAATGAATGATTTAAACGCGGTAAAAATTTGCTTTCGACCTACAAAATTATCAATCCGCATCGGAATTGCACCCGATTCGATACCCGAATGAACAGACCTGGCAAAAAGATCCTGCATTGAATCAATCGCCTCCATTCCTACAAACTTTCCACAAAACGGATCAACGCTTCCCGGTCGGCTTTGTTGAGATTCTTGAAGGCTTTTTGGGCATTTTCGGCTTCGCCGCCATGCCAAAGAATCGCTTCTTCCACATTACGGGCCCGACCATCGTGCAATAAAAAAGTGTGGCCGTTCACAACCGGAATCAGACCTATGCCCCAAAGCGGCGGTGTACGCCATTCGTTGCCGGTTGCCAAAAAATCGGGTCGGCCGTCGGCGAGATCAGGCCCCATATCGTGCAGCAGCAAATCGGTGTAAGGCCATATTTTTTGGCCTTTCAAGGCATCTATGCTCCCGTCTTGCCCGGTCGTCATTTGCGGACGGTGACAGGCGGCGCAATTGATCTGGTTGAACAATAGTTTGCCGCGCAGCACTTCCGGTTCGTCATGGTCGCGCCGGGCCGGAATGGCCAGCGCTCGCATGTAAGTAACTACTTTGTTGAACAGGTCGTCGCTGATTTCCGGGTTGCCGCCGTTGGGCAAATTGGGATATTGCTGTTGTTGAACGGCGCTTAAATGATCCAGAGGGAATAGGCTGCTCGTTATACCAATATCGCCGTTGAAAGCGCCGGCGGTTTGCTGGGCCAGACCGGGTTGATTGGCTTTCCAGCCGAAACGGCCCAACACGGTTTGCTGGGTTGCTTCATCCCACACCCGGTTGGCTTTCCCTGATATGCCGTCGCCGTCGGTGTCGCTTTCATCGGCGTAAGCCAGAATATCATGCTCCGGTACAATTTCGAGCAGGCCCAAACCCGGCACTTGTTGCGCAATGCGAGGCGAAAACATCACCCCCGGCGCCAGAGGGCCGTAGTTGAAGTCCAAAAACTCGTAAACCGGTTTGCGCAGACTATACGCCGAACCGTCCGGATATTGCCCTGCCTGTTCCTGATAACTGACCCGAATACGCCCTTCCGGCATTACATTCAGGATGGCGCGATCCTGCCATTGTCCGCCGTAAACCGGCTCGCCCAAGGGGCCGCCATGCGCATCAATCCCCGGAACACTTAAGCGAAAAAGCAAGCCCCGAAGCGGTTCGTCAGGACTGGCAGGCGGTTGCGCCCGCCCGTCTTTGAAGTGGCAGCTGCCGCAGGAGGTGGCATTAAAAATAGGACCCAACCCGTCGAGTGATTGCACCGAAGCGGGGGCGGTCACCCAGTTGGAACGAAAAAAAGAGTTGCCGGTGACAAAAAAGGCGGATTGAGCCGGGGTGAGCCCGCTGACCTGACCGCCAAAAGCGTTCTGCCCCAAATCAAAAGTAGTCGCATTGGCGCCGCCGGTAAATCGTTCATCCGGATCGGCCCGCAACAAATCGGGATCTTCCCGCTCTGCGCAGGCAAAGAACGACAATGTGAAAAGGAGGAGGTGATGGGTACGCATAGGAAGAGGGTTGAGTGGACAGGAGGCGGCCTCCTGCCTAAACAGTCCGTATTGCAATCAGAACTCGGCGCCGATGGCGCGCCCCACTTCTGCCAGCAGCGTGCCCAGGGTGGATGTCGCAGCGATGGCTTGTTCAACCGGAGTCGGGTTGTTGACAATCGTCTGGTCGAACGGCGCCGGAATGGCGTTCATTTTTGCTTCGGCATCGGCAAATGCGGCGCGCAGGGCGTCGGCTTTGGCGCGATCCAGTTTTTCAGCAATTTCGCTGAAGCTGCGCCCGGTTGTATTGGTGCCGTTCACGTACTGATACGTGCCGAAATAGACATTTTTGATACCCAACAAGTTCATGCGCAGGTCGGCAATGGTATTGTCGGCAAAACAGGAGTGTTCGTGCTCCTGATCTTTGGTATCAATGGCTACCGTCATGCGTTCGCCGGCAAGTTCGGTAACCGTAAATTCTCTCAAACCAAAGAAGATCAGTCCCATGGCTTCGGCATTCGTTTTTTCATTCAAAAACGCTTCGCGAAAAGCGGCGCCAGGCTTCCATTCGTCGCGCACCTGTGCCAGATGTTCGAGCAACAAATCGGTCGCTACGCGCAGATACTGACCACGGCGATCCTGATTGGCCGCCGTACCGCCGCCGCCTGTAACGTAATCGGTGTAAGGACGAGCGCCCGGACCGCTGGTGCTCAGGTCTTGTCCCCACAACAAAAATTCAATGGCGTGCCAGCCGGTAAAAATGGATTCTTCAGAGAAAAGTTCGTTCAGCCCCACCAGCACTTCTTTCGAAATAACCGGCTGAGCGCCAGGATTATTGATCAGCCCGGCATTTGGATCGCCTTCTACATAGTCAATGAAGTTTTCATCCATCGGCCAGGCGTTAATCAAGCCTTCCGGACCGTCGGCATCGTCAATTGGACCGGCATAAAAGCGGTAGGCTTCGGTTTGGCCGTACGGGTTGCGCGCGGTAAGCCAGGCGTCTTTGCAAGCCTGAAACCCGGCTTCCGTCGGGTTGGCGAGAAAGGCTTCTATGGCCTGTCGCATGACTTGCGCTGCATCGTAGCTGTCTTCGTACGAGGCCAAAACCAGATCGGCATATCGGGTGAGCGCTTCTTTTTTTAGTTGCTCAATGTCGTCTTCATTTTTTTTGTCGCAGGAGAAAAACAGGGCGGCGCTTAACAAGGCCAATAAGAGTGTGGTAAGGTTGCGCTTCATGTTGAAAATATTGTGTGAACGTAGGTGGTGAGAGATCGGTTGAAAAGCCATGCAGGAAGGGTGTTTGGGAAACAGCGGCCAAGATACTATTTGGACAAAGACAAAATAAGAAAAGTGCCCCAAAAAAATCCTTATCGCTCTTTCCAGACATTGTCTTTTGGCTGTGCATCCGGGATTGTTTTTCCTCCCAACGTCAGTTTTACCGGCATTTTTCCGTCTTGAAGCGGTATTTCCAACACGCGTTGATCGGTATTTTTCCAAACTTCCGCGGTTTTGTGCCGCACTTCCCTGGAGCCATCCTGGTATTCTATCTCCAGATGTAAA
>JANRLZ010000479.1:0-11798 GCA_033762055.1 Saprospiraceae bacterium | reverse complement strand
CGCCGTCGGCAATGGAGTAGGAAAGGTCGGCCAATCGCAGGATGCCGCTGTAGATCGAGGTGCTTTTTTCCACTTCAAAAGCGGCTACGACATTAGTTGTGCCATTCTCGAACCACAGCATGTCAATCAGTTTCACGGTTTTCAGCGTGTCGTGCTCGATGGTCAGTTGAGGAAATGGTTTGGGACAGAGAAAGGAAAAACTTTGCCCGGCATGAGTACGCGAACGGTCGTTGCTGGCTGGGAACACATCGTAGCCAAGGGCGGTGCCAATCTTGATGAGGTGGTACTGCATCTCAGTGTGCAAGTGCTCCTCCTCGTGGTCGTTTAGCACTTCGCGGCGGCGTTTTTCGATGGCTTTTTCAAACTTCTCGCGGTCGGTATCATTGAGGTATTCGTCCGTCCCGGTGGCCATTTTTTGCGCCCCGATTTCGAACAACAGCCCGGCCAAACAGCCAAAGTCATTGGACAGCTCGGCGCTGTGTTTTCGGTTGATTTCCAGTATCACTTCGCGCATTTTTAAATACTCTGACCACGAACCGAGTTTGCGTTTTTCGTGAAAAAGAATGTTGAATCCATTTAAAATAGCTGTATTGAACGGCGGCATCAGTGTCGGATGCAAGAAATACAAAATCGAAGCGACTGCCGGACCCAGTCCTTTGATTTTGCGGCTATCGAGCCGGATGATTTCGTCGAGCAAGGTTTTCTCCGACTTGGCATTGAGGCAGTTTTCCAAAAACTGGCCGAAGGCTCGTTTGTTTTCAATGCTTTCGTAAATGTCCGGGATGCGCAATTTGGGTTTCCAGTAAAACGGATGCGAGGCACCCTCGAACACCTGCTTTTGCTCGGTAATGCAAGTCAGTACGAATTCGAGCGAGGAGCCCTTAAAGTCATTGGGGAAACGGCCTTCCCGGATGTCCGCTACCACCTGCGAAACGCCCCGACGGATACTGCGAAAAGCTTTCAGCCGCTCGTCATTGTTGACGAACCAGGTGTTGAAGACCGATTCGGGGTCGGTCTTGTATTGCTGGATGAGGGTGTGGAGGTGGTGCATGGTTCAAAAACTCAAACTTTTAAAAGAGTGTCAAGACTTAACCTTCACGGCCATCCGAATTTTCAAAGTCTCCCAAGCCATTGAAATATCTCCGTCGGCAGCATCGCCGGATTGCGTCTCTACAAAGTATTGCAACCGCTCCGTATGCGCGTTGTGTTCAGGTTTGACCTTCGCGCGCACCACGTCGTCTTTTGGGTCGTACTCGTCGGCAAGGTGCTGTTCCCAGTTCTTATTCAAAATCAGCGTCCAGATTTCCTTTCCGGGAATAGTAAAAAATGCATACTTGCCCGCCGGAATCACCGTTCCTGCCACTTCCACGGCACGGTCGAACTCGATGGAGCTGGCATTGTTCGCGCCCGCGACCCACACTTTTTCAAACGGCACCAATTCGCCCCAAATTGCCCGTCCGCGCACTTTGGGCGAGGAATATTGAATGGTCACGGTGGCGGCCCCGATTTTTCCGACGGTCATCGCTTTGATGCTTTTTGGAGTAGTGTCATTTTCAACTGCATTCGGATTGTCATAAACCACTGCCTGCATCGCGCCAGCTGGCTTCTTTTTCAAAAACTCTCCCTTCGGCCCAATCCCGTGTATATGCACCAGTTGCGCCCCATGATGCCCTGATATGGCAACAGCCGCCGCAGCGCCAAGCAATGCCAGGGCCGTCAGTACGACCAAAAAGAATCGCTGCCGAAAATACAGTTCAATGCCTTTCAGCACAGCACCCGCGCCGCCCAGGTACACCGACCAACGCGCATAAAGTTGGTGATCGTCGTAAATCAATTGCACTGCGGCGCTCACCGCTTCCCGGTTGATTTGTGGATGCCGCCAGGCGGCGGCAAAATAGGCCGAGGCATACCCCAGCACCGCAAAAGCCAGTATAGTGTAATGAAATCCTTTGTTTTTCACTCCAAAACCTACCAATTGCATCACCGCCGCCAGTACCAGTAGCACAATGGGGAAGTGGACAATCATCGGATGATAATTCGGAAACTGTTCCATGTCTGCTTATTTTTCTTTAATCAACCGAAAGGTGGCTGCAAGCCCAGCTGATTCTATTTTTACGATAAGCAACCCGCTGGGCAGCCCCGCCAGGTCGAGAGAGCTGGCAGAATCAGCACCATAATCGCGCAACAGTCGGCCCAGGCTGTCAAATGCGCGAATATGCAACTGCTCGTCCCTGCCTTCATCCGCTCGCACTTGTACGCGGTCGAAGGCAGGATTGGGGAACAATCGCAGCATCAAACCGGATTGACCCGGCTCGTTGCTGGCCGTCACCAAGCCGCCGTTGATTTGGATATCATCGAGATACAGCCGGTTGCCGCCGTCCGTCACGTTCACGAAACGGATTTTTACATACTGCTCGGTTTTGTACTGGAAAAGGTTGACCGTCGCTTTTTTCCATTGCGTCGCGGTGGGAATGAACGGTGTGGTCTGCGTTGGGCCTGTCACCAGCGCATTGCCCGATTTGGTCAGGATGTTGGTATAATTCACGCCGCAGTCTTTAGAAATCTGCACGATGAGTTCGTCCGAATAATTCGGGTCGGAGCGCGCGTAAGCCCACCAAAAAGTCAGCAACAGCGCCGAATCGGGATTGCAAGTGCTTAGGTCGAGAAAAGGCAGCAAGATTTCGTCGCGGGTGCCATAGTTGATGTTCACCAAATTGTCAATGCGGGCAGAGTATGGCGCTGAATGGGCCGCCGCCGAATCCAGCTCCCAAGCGATGCCCAGGTCGGGGTTGTAGATTTCCACGCCGGTCGGCGGAAAAATCCCGTCGTCGAAGTTGGCTGAAAAAGGCAAGGACTGGCCGATACCAGGCTCGGTGACGTTGATGTAATTTTCCCAAAAAAGCGTATCGCTGCCGTTGGCATTGGCGACAATGAGCCTGACGGAAAACGTGCCCAGGGTATCGTAAGTCACGGTTGGGTTTTGCAACGTGGAGGCGGCAGGCGTACCGCCGGGGAAAAACCATTGCCAGGAAGTCGCCGCGTTCAGCGAGCGGTCTATAAAATAAACCTTCCCGCCGAGGCAAACTTGTGGCGTCAGCGTGACAAAATCCGCCACCACCGGGCAGGCCGGCGGTGCCACAAAGGCGCTGTCGCAACCCGTGGCAGCCAGATTATCAGGCGACCAAATGAGTGTCCGAACCGTTTCGAGGGTGGCCGTGATACGGTCTTTTTGCCCCTGAGTGAACATATTTTTACACTCATCGGGCGTGTAATCCATGTAGTTACGCACCTGATCGGGCAGGTTGGGGCTATCGTTGCCGCAAGAGTTAACACTTAGGTTGCAAGTGAAATTGGGGTTAGCTACCGGAGGCGTATCGCACACATAGTCGCCTTCGGAACAGGTATCCTGCCCGCAGCCGCCGTTGAAAGTGTGATACAAACCAAACCAGTGCCCTGCCTCGTGCGTCGCCGTCCGACCGCCGGATGCCGCGGCCGTTCCGCTGTCGCCAAACAGGTCGTGCCGCACCACGAGGCCGTCTTCGTCGGGGGGCGAGTACGGAAAAGACGAATAACCGCCCACATTGCCGCTGATAGTTTTGACTATGTACACATTCAGATAGCGCGTATTGTCCCAAAACGAAAGATTTTTAAGTGTCGCCCTGTCCACCGGCTGGTGATTGGTCAGGGTAGTTTTCAGCCGCACGATACCATCGGTGCAGCGCCCTTGCGGATCGGTTTTCGCCAGGCAAAACCGCACCCGAGTATCCACACCCTCGCCGTCTCCTGGAGTGCCGGCCAATTTTCCGTAATCTTCATTCAAAATGTCAATCTGCCGCTCTATTTGCAGCAAACTGATATTTTCAGAGCTACCGTTGTGGATTATGTGTACTACCACAGGGATTATCCTAATATCGTCACTATTCTCTGACGCACCGACTGCCTTCATTTGGCTGAGCGCTGCGCTAATCCGGGACTCTGCTGCTTGCATCGTACCTGGTGAATGCAAGACATCGAAAAGACAAGGCGGCTCATCGATCGGTGTTTGAGCCGTCAAGCCGCCTTGCACGCAAATCAAGAGTGCCAACAAGCGATATTTTTTGAAAAAAGAGGTATGTAACATGGGAAGTTGGATGAGATCAGAATGTTTTAGTTATTTCGATTTTGATATTTCAAAGCAAATCCAATCTATAAATCACCAACCGTCGCTTATGGTATCGTAGCAACCCTCGTTTCGACATATTCTGCAACAAAATGGTGACCTGTTGCCGCGAAGTGGCAGTCATGTCACCAATGAAAGCTTGCGAGAGTGGAATTTTTATTTCGATATCCCCTGTGATAATTTTCCTTGAATCGTACTGCGCCATTTCTTTCAAAAAAGTCCGAAGCCGTTGCTCAGTCCGATTGAATCGATAATTGAGCATCCTTTCCTCTGCTCTTCGCAATCGGGCCAGCACCAATCGACTGAACTCCCAACAAAATGATGCATTCTCGCAGACAATCGAACGGATCACATATAGCCGTAGCGAAAGCACGAGGCTGTCATCAATAGTTGTAGCACAGTATCCATAGCGACCTGGGTTATCCAATAAGTGTTCGCCTATGAATTCCCCATCGCGCATTAGGCACACCGCTACTTGCTTGTCATCATCTTCCGTTTTGGTTATTTTTAACCTGCCCGAAATTAGAATATGAAGAAAAACGCCTTCCTCGTGTTCGTCAAATAAAACGTGAAACTTGGGCAATGACTGCACCTTCGCAGATTGGAGGAGGGTGCTTTGCTCCAGTGGAGTAAGGTAATGCCACAAGCCCCACAATTGGGCAATTTCAGACGATGAGCGCTCTATCATATACTCCAAAACTTACAACAGCGATGGCCCCCTCCTTTTCCATTAGGGAACAGCCGTTTTAGACCATGTAAAACCTGTTTTTGGAATTCAGTCTGTACTATTCAGGTTTAGTATAAGCCTGATTCGTCAAAAAATCGGTGTCCGTCAATGTTTTCAAAAACGCAATCAAATCTGCTTTGTCTTGTGCGGTTTTTTGAAGCCCTCCTGGCTGTAGATTGTATTGAAGGATAAACTCAACAGTTGCGGAGTTCTTTACACCATGATCGTAATGGTCAATCACTTCCTCCAAGGTGGCAAAACGCCCGTCGTGCATATAGGGTGGGGTCAGGGCGATGTTGCGCAGGCTCGGGACTTTGAACCTGCCCCGGTCAGCCGGGTCATTGGTCACTTTTTTGCGGCCTTCATCGGTCATGCTCGCGTCTGTATCAAGGCCATTGTTCATAAATTCGTCATTCGTAAAGTTGTGCCCAGCATGGCAGTGGAAGCATTCTGCACCTTTTGTACTGCCAAATGGATCATATTCAGTGAAAAACAACACTCGACCACGTTCCTCTTCTGCTGTCAGTGTTGCTGTACCTCTCAAATACTGGTCATACTTCGAATTATAGGAAACCACGGAGAACATGAACTGCTCCAAGGCCAGGCTCACCCGTTCTGATGTTACGTTTATATCGCCAAAAGCACGGATGAACTGGTCCGTATATTTTTTATCTGCTGATAGTTTCGCCACCACATTCGGCAGCGTCTCATTCATTTCGAGCGGATTCTGAATAGGCCCAAGCGCTTGATCTCGCACATGAGGGGCTCGGCCATCCCAGAACAAGCCATTTTGGTGCCAGGCCAAATTCATAACTGCCATTGCCTGGCGGTCGCCGGGCAGTTTTTCCACCCCAATGCTGAATTGCCTGATATCGGAAAAAGCGTCCGCTTGTTTGTGGCAATCAGCACAGGCTTGGGAACCGTCTTTCGAGAGCCTTTTTTCATAAAAAAGCATACGGCCTAATTGCACACCTGCTATCGTGAGTTTGTTGTCAGCTGGCAGGTCTGGCGTAGGGAAGTCGCCAATTTTTAGGTCGTATGGCGTGGGATCATAAGTAGCGGGTGGTTCGATAGGCTCTTTCGGGTCGCAAGCGGCAAAGAGGCAGGAAATCGCAAAAAAGACGAATAATATTTTTTTCATAATCGAGTGATTATCATGTCAAAAATTGAAAAAAGGTAGGACAGTTCAGTTTCTGAATTCAGGGTTGGTAATAAATTTTTGGTCGGTCAGGCTATGCAAAAAGGCAAGCAAATCTGCCCGTTCCTGCGCAGTCAAACTGAACGGTTTGAGCAAGGGGCTTTTGTTCGGGTGCGACTTTCCCCCCGTTTGGTAATGTTCAATCACCGTCTCCAAAGTCGGCAAACTGCCATCGTGCATATAGGGTGCGGTTATAGCAACGTTGCGCAGGCTTGGCACTTTGAATACACCACGATCACTTTCCAATCCAGTCAACCGGATACGACCTGAATCGGGATAAACCTCATAAAGGCCGTTGTTTGTAAAGTCTTGATTGGTAAAAAGGAAACCGCCGTGACATTTCGAGCAGTTCAATCTTTCGCTTTGGAACAATTCAAGGCCGCGTTTTTCTGCGGCTGACAAAGCATTGTTTTTTGCTTGAAATGCGTATTGGTCATATGGAGAATCTCCGCTCAACAACGTCCGTTCAAAAGCTGCAATGGAACGCGTGATGACAAAGGCATCCAGCTCTCGTTCGTAGGCTTTTTTTGCCATTAGGACATATTCCGGCATTTTTTGTAAACGTTCGGCTACAAGCAAAATGTTGAAATCAAATTCATTATGCTCTTGAATGGGCACAAGGATTTGCATTTCTAAAGTAGGTACGCCGCCCTCGCGCAGGAGTTTCTTTTGATAAGCTACATTGGCTAAGGTCGGTGCATTACGTGTGCCTGCCCGGTTATCAATCCCCAAACTCACTGCCGTACTGTCTGAAAAAGCAAGGTGTGGAGCATGACAAGAACCGCAGGAACGGGTACTATCTGCCGAGAGCGCCGGATCGTAAAACAGCCGTTTTCCTAAGGCTATCCGGCTCTTGGTCAAAACGTTGTCTGCGGGAATATCCGGCGAATAAAAACCCGCCGGAACGTGCAACACATACTCATCTGTCTCCAGCGGTATGACGGCTGGTTGATCTTCCTTTTGGCAGCGAGCCAGGAATAAGATCAGTAACGAGCAAAAGGAGATAAAACGGCGCATTGCTGGTAGTGCAAGTGGTGCCACAACGTTAATTCGTGGCACCACTATGAGAGCATATTAATGTTTGACTACCAACTGTTTACGCGCCAACAAATTACCATTTTCATAAAAAGCGTACTGATAGATGCCTTCTGGAAGTGTGGCGGTTTCTAAGCGTACTGAACCGTTAGCCGTCAGCCCAGTCAGGCTACGAACTGTTTGACCAAGTGTGTTAGTTAGTATCAGTGCGAGTCCGCTTGAAGCCGGAAGGGTGTATTCAATCATTGTCTCTACATTGGCAGGGTTGGGGGATGCCTTAATATTGAGAGAGTTGGCTTCCACCTCATGCGTGGCAGATACCATAGGCAATACGACAAAATTCTGCGTGGCGGCATTGTTCATCATATTGACGTTAGGTGCTGCGCTTCCGTGTTGGATAAGGTTGCCGGTCATTGCCATATTTTTGAACAGTTGAGCATAGTCTAATACAAAATGAAGGTGTAACACCCCATTGGAGGCCTCTTCCATACCTGTCAGGTCTAAAGTCTTATAGAGTGCATCGCCGAGATTGTGAAACTCGAACGAGGTTTCAGGTATTCCGTCGCCGTTGTTGTCTACCTTACCCTCAATCGCCATGAATCGATAGCCTGCCGTCCAACCCCATTGCATTGAAGGGTTTTGCGGAGCAAGCGGATGGTTGGCTGGATAGGAGGCTGGGTCGAGGTGGTTGACAGCCTGCGGAACACCAAGGTGCAGGGTCACGCCATGTGCTGCTTCGACTGGCCAGGCACCGAGATCAAATTCTGCCGTTGGATTTTTCGCATTCACCAACAGATACTGGTCAGTGAGTGGCATGACCATGCTATCTGGGTGGTGGATTTCCACTTCTGAGATATAAAATTCAGCACGGGTTAGTTTTATTTTTTTGTTGTTCCAAATGCTGAAAACAGTCTCGTTAAGCACCAGAGGGTCGGACCCGACTTTGTGGTCAAAGGAGAACACGACTTGGTTGTTTTGTGAGAAGGCCGTCGCAGCAAAGGCGACAAAAAGCAGGAGTAGTGCGGATAAACGCTTCATGATGAAAAAATTAATTGATGAAAATTGTGTATTTTAACGGCTAAATGAATTTTGGCATATTATTTTTCCAAAACAATCTTGCGGGTAGTCGAGAATGCTTTGCTGGAAATAGACAGCAGGTAAATACCATTGGGCAAGTCTCTCAGACTGAGTGATTGTGAATTGGAATTACCTTGGAAGTTGGCTAACTTTTCACCCAAAAGGTTTGTTAATTCAAGCGAAACTTCAGTGGAGGATTCAGGCAGTCGAACGAGCAAATTGCCTGAAGTTGGATTGGGCGATACTTGTACCTGAGCAGCCCAAGCCAATTCTTCCGTGTTAGACACTTCTCCAGGAACGATTTTTTTTAGCGTGTTTTGAGTACGGTTGGTGTACCAGATTTCTCCTTCAGGGCCTATTTTTATTCCAGTGATGCCTGCTTGACCGGTTGCAATGCGTCCCAATTCTGCAAAGCCATTTTCGATATCATAAACAATAATATCGCCATTAGCAAAGTCGCTCACCAATAGGCGGTTTCCGATGATTTCAATACCTGAAGGGCGACTGAGTCCTTGATTGATGATGACCTCCCAGGTGACATTGCCCATTTCTGAGTGCTCGGCAAGCGGCTCATTGATCAGTGGCAAGGCATTCGCAACTGAGCCAGAATTGATGTTAAGGCGTAGTACACGGTCATTTCCATTGTCTACTACATAAAGCCAGCCACTGGTTTTATCCAATACCAAGTGGCTAGGCACAAATCCGTCTTTTTTCACAGGTATTTCCAAATAACGGCGCACAATGCCGTCAGCATGGTCATCATTTCCTGGGCCATGATCCTTCCCGAAGTCATAGCGTACGATGGTTTCATTCCAGCCGTCGAATACCCAGAAAATATTGTCCGCCTCATGTGCAATACCCATGCTATATGGACTGCCGTGCAGCATATCAAGGTGGCTACCGTTGCCACCGGAGGGTTGGGCATATATGTTAGGGTCGCTTGACCATAACGCTGGACCTGTGAATGAGCCACCATTATGATTGGCATCTTTGACACCTGGAGAGGTGGAAAAATTAAAATTGTCTTCGCTAAATGCAATCCCGGTAGGAAGCGACATGAAGTGCCAGGCATTTCCGTCCACCCGGTTCAGGAAAGTTTGACTGGGCTTACCAGCATCATAAATAGTGAGTGTACTGCCTCCCAAAGCTTCCGTGCGCTCATTGACGACCCAGAGTTCGTTCTTTGCCAGAATCGGGAAAAAATCCACATCGTTTGGCTTGCTAAGTTGATTGGCCGCAGTAGCTACCGTTGTGTAAATCGGAGCAGCTTGCAGAAACTGGTCCACGATATTTGGCGGCACGATATCTGGGAAGATTTCAGTCTCGAACGATAGCACGTTGTTGCCAACATTTTCGTCGGCGATACCGTTAACTGACACAATGGAGACTTGAATATTGTGAATGCCTGCATCGATGGATGTCCAAGGAGTTGGGTGGTGGAACTCGTAATACGCGAAAGGTGCAATGCTCAAGCTGCTGACCACAGTGGCAACAGGAATGCCGCCGTCAACCATATAGGCAATCTCCAAGGATGTAATGGGAGTCACGCCATTGTTGAAAACCACACCGCTGACATGATTTTCTACAATTTCTAATCCGTAAGGTTTAGCATGAAGATCTGTGAGTGCGGCATCAAGCGTAAAAGGAACTTCTATACTCACATTGTCAATGGCCATGCCGTATAGAAACCCTCCGTTATCATCATAATGGAATGCAACATAAACACTGTCTTTTCCGGCATAAGCGCTTAGGTCAACGAGATGTTGGTCCCAACCGCCGTGTCCGTGAAGCGTTGCCAATTCGGTCCAGTTCACTTTGTCGAGCGACACCTCAATAGTGCCACGCTCGGTGATGCCCTGATAATTACCCGCTCCAAAAAAGATATCTGCTTTCAGCACAGTCGATGTTACAGACGAAAGGTTGAGAGGAGGAGTGATGAGATAGTCCTTGCTCTTGTCGCAATTACATGCATCGTCATTAGTGGCCACAGCACGCAGCGAACCATTGCTTGAAATGGTGAAATATTGACTGGAAAGGCCAGCAGGGGTGCCGATTTTCCAACCCCCATCGGTAGCCAAAGTACTGACCGACCAACCAGCCGGAAGACCGTTGGCTTCAAAATTCTCCTGATAAAGAACTTGCGCTGTCAACATACAGGCCCCACTCATTGTACAGAAAAAAGAAAGTAGAAAATACCTCATTGTAATATTGTTAAGTGACGAAAATTGATTTCAAAAAGGGGACGGCCCGCGTGCGGTGAGCCGCCCCCAGCCTATGAAAAAACTACCTTTGGGTAGTGAATTCCGTTAAAAAAGCAAGTTCATACCTGCCTGGATTCCTAAAAGGTCAGGTGTGATGCCACTCGGTTTTTTCCACGACCGCTGATAAAAACCTTCCAAAGACAAGTCGAAGCGTGGGGAAAGCGGTATTACGACCCCTGCACTCAGGCCAAGGATATTCTTCATCCGCGTCCGGGTTGTGACCTCAAGAGTTTCTTTCTGAACGGTTCCGGTCGGTTCGTGCTGGATTTCGTATTCGATGGTGAATGGCAGAAGCGTTTGACCACCCCAGCCTAAACCAAGGAAAGGGCGGGGCTTGCCTGGCTGAGCAAAAGTGTAGCGTAAACCGAGACTGAATTCATGGATTTTTTGCCCAGTCACGTCCATTTCCGTGAGGTGATGCTCCATGGATGGGAGCATGGGAAAATCCGGCGATCCCAAAATAGCTTCGGGCGTGTGAGCTTTGTAGTGCAACTGCCCCTTTCCAACGTTCGCCATCACGCTCCAATGCCGCGAGAGCCCTATTTCGCCGTGTAAGTTGTACAAAAAACCACCTTCATGCATCAATCCCGTACTGTTGGCATACAACCAGCCGAGGTTCAATCCGACTTTGAAAAACTTAGGGCGAAGTGCATCCGTAAGCTTTTTGGAAAATGGTTTAGTTGGTATCTTTTCTTTTATGGGGAGTGCAAGGCTTTCTGGAGAGTGAAGTGCCGATTTTGAAGTATCTGGCAAGGTTAAGGCAGAGTGCTCCGCCAGAGCCAAATCAGCACCCTCCAAGATTGAATCTGACTCCGCCTGGGATTGCTTATCCAAGGAAATTATGTTGGAAGTCTTTTCTGAATATGAATGGGTTTTATCAGCAGATTCGTTGTCTAGCATGGGGAGGAAAGTCGTTATGTACGATACTTGAAAGCTATCTTCTTGACTTGTCTTTGATACGGCTAACCTACTTTTTTCATTGCGAGCAGATTGCGCATACCCTACTTCATTTGGACGAACGTAAACTGTCTGCCAAAGTGTATCATGTACCACTTTATATTGTAGCGCACCCGATCCCCCTCCTAACGCCGTAATGGATGCTTTCAAATCTAACATCTGTACCTCCAGCCGAGTTAACGAAGCCTGATCGGTGCGGCTTGACTGCCACCACATTGCATTGCTTGATAGCAAAGCCGTTATAAGCAGCAGGGGTATTACAATTGACCGCCTTTTTCCTTGCGGCTGTTGTGGCAGCGCAGCATTCAGACGCTCACCGAGAGAAGCCCAGTCGTCATCACGATGTTTTTCGGAAGGCCGCAATGCGGCCATTTTGTCCTTTAA
>JANRLZ010000478.1:0-1868 GCA_033762055.1 Saprospiraceae bacterium | reverse complement strand
GCGATACGCCGGGCATGGCCGAGTATTCGAGTATTCGCAGGGCGCGTTTTTCCGGGTCGGGTGTTTCCTGGGCAAAACGCGACCATTTGCCTTCCCAAATGGCTTTTTGTTGGGTAAATGTGCGGGTAGAAGAGATGATTTTCAGCGTAATGCCGTCGTTGCGGGCCGCAGTCCACATTTTTTCAAATGATTCGAAAGCCTCTTTCCGCAGCATCATGCCGGCTTTATCGGTATAGGGTTTGCCGATTTTGACAAAGTCGGTTCGGGCGGCCGGGTCGAATTTGCCCATCAGATAGTCGATGCCAACGCTGGGGAATGTATCCGGGGCGTGTACGATTACAGGCGCCTGTGCTGTAGCAGGAGCGGGTCCGGGAGCATTTTGACAAGCCAGCAAGGCAAGTACGCCCAGCGCTGCCCACAGGAAAAGTTGTTTCATACGGTAGTTTCAATCACTTGTTTCAGGGCTTCCTTGGTCAGTACACCTGGCTGGCGCCACAGTTCTTTTCCCTGGTGAAAAAGCATAAAAGTCGGGACGCCCATCACTTTCATGTCGGCAGCCAGGTCGATGTTTTTATCCACGTCGATTTTGATAACACGGATTCGGTCGCCGAGTTCGGCTTTTAGTTCGTCCAATACGGGCATCATGGCTTTGCATGGGCCGCACCAGGTAGCCCAAAAATCGATCAGAACGGGAGTTTCAGACTGGATCAAATCTGCAAACGAGGCTTTCGTGGTCATAAATCGCGGTGCATTATTAAGGCTCCTACTACTTTGTGCCGGGGCCTGGGTACATCATTAGCGCTGCAAAGATAGGTATTGAGGAGTAACTCGGTCAAAAAGGAGAAGCGCTATAAAAACAATGGAAAAAGGGGTTAGTTTTGGGGAATTGTTCACCTTATTACATCAGAACATGAAAACATTGTCGTGGATACTTCGCCTGGTCGTAGCGGTTATTTTGCTGCAAACCCTGTACTTCAAATTTACAGGCGCCGCCGAGAGCAAATTTATTTTTGAAACGCTGGGCGCTGAGCCCTGGGGGCGTATCGGTTCCGGTATTGCCGAACTGGTTGCCGCAGTTTTGATCCTGCTACCGGCAACGGCCGGGATCGGCGCCGTGTTGTCGCTGGGCATCATCAGCGGCGCTATCGTTTCTCACCTGACGAAGTTGGGTGTCGAAGTGCAGGGCGACGGCGGTTTGCTGTTTTATCTGGCGGTTGCGGTATTTGTGGGTAGTCTGATAGTGGCCTGGATACATCGCCGGGAAATCCCTGTGGTGAAGGCCTGGTTTTGAGGAATCCGGGGTTTTTGACTACGATTCCCTGATAATTGATCGAAAAAGCAGCCCAGACAGGTTGGTTCATTAGATTTTTGGTGAAAACAAAAATTTCAGGCTATGAAAATTTTCCGACTTGTACTGCTCTGTCTGATGGCATTTTCCGCTGCATCTATGAATGCTCAAAGCGACGAAAAGGCAATTAAAGCGGTTATTAACCAGTTTTTTGAAGGCATGGAGCGGGGTGATACCGCTCTTATCCGGCGTACGTGCACAGCCGAGCCCGTCATGCAAACCTTTATGGCCGACCGAAACGGGGAAATGAAGGTTTTTACCGAAGATTTCGGTGAGTTTCTGAGCGTAGTCGGCGCGCCATCCAAGGACAAATACCGCGAAGTCATTGAATTTGAAGCTGTTCATGTGGAAAAATCCCTGGCCAGCGTCTGGACTCCCTACAAGTTTTACATCAACGGAAAAGTGTCGCATACCGGTACCAATTCGTTTCAACTGGTAAAAACGGCAGAGGGCTGGAAAATTCAGTATATTATCGATACGCGCCGCCGTCAGTAGCGCTGGCCTGTAGCGCCGACCTCCA
>JANRLZ010000477.1:0-4340 GCA_033762055.1 Saprospiraceae bacterium | reverse complement strand
AAAAAACGCCCAATGGCGCCTGTCTACCGCGGACAACACGTTTTAAAGCGTGATGAAAACGGAGCAGAACGTTGTACGGCTTGCGGCTTATGTGCCGTAGCATGTCCGGCTGAAGCCATCACCATGGAAGCCGCCGAACGGGAAAAAGGCGAAGAGCACCTCTACCGCGAAGAAAAGTACGCAGCCGTGTACGAAATCAATATGCTGCGCTGCATTTTTTGTGGTTTGTGTGAAGAGGCCTGTCCGAAAGAAGCCATTTTCCTCACCGATCGGATCGTTCCGAGCGATTATGCCCGCAACGGTTTTGTTTTCGGCAAAGACATGCTGGTTGAAGGCATAGAACCGGAAAAACGGATTGATGTAACCAAACGCCAAAAACACCTGACTGAAGCATAGTAAGCCGTTTTTTACGGCCAAATTCCCTGAAAAACAGGGCATACGACCAACTTTATGGCACAGTATATTTTCCTGACCCTTGCGGCTATTTCGATTGTCACAGCGCTCCTGATGGTTTTTTCCAAAAACCCGGTTCACAGCGTTTTGTATCTGATCCTCACATTTTTTGCCATCGCCGGGCAGTACATTCTGCTCAACGCGCAGTTTCTCGCCGTAGTGCACATCATTGTGTACGCCGGCGCCATCATGGTGTTGTTCCTGTTTGTATTGATGTTGTTGAATTTGAACCAGGATACGGAACCGCAAAAATCAGCCCTTTGGCGACTTAGTGCGGGTATTACGGCCGGTATGTTGCTGATTACGCTCGTCGGTGCGCTGCGCGGCGGCATTGAGGTGAAAACGCCGGCAAATGCCGACAGTCAGGTCGGACTGGTAGAAAACCTCGGCAAGGTGCTTTTCACTGACTTTGTCGTTCCATTTGAAATTGCCGGTATACTTTTCCTTGCTGCCATGGTAGGAGCTGTTTTGGTGGGAAAACGGGATTTGAAAGTGTAAATGCCCGTAATGATGAAAAAACCGCTGTTCCAGCGATAAAAAAATATTTACGACAAGATGCTCGAAACAGTAAAATCCATCCCCATTGACTACTACGTTTACCTCAGCACCCTGCTGTTTGTTATCGGGGTTTTCGGGGTACTCACCCGCCGCAACGCGATTGTGGTGTTGATGTGTATCGAATTGATGCTCAACGCCGTCAACCTCCTGCTGGCTGCATTTTCTACTTACCTGTCCGACGCGCAGGGGCAGATCATGGTGTTTTTCATCATGGTCGTGGCCGCCGCCGAAGCCGCCGTCGGACTGGGTATTTTGGTGATGATATACCGGAATACAAAGAGTACGGATATTTCATTGCTGGATAATTTGAAACACTGATATGAACCAACTCATACCTCTCATTCCTTTTTTGCCGCTGCTCGGCTTTGCGATTAACGGATTGTTCGGGCGCCGGCTTAGTAAAAATACCGTCGGCGTGATCGGCTCGGGCGTACTGCTCGTGTCGTTTGTGCTGAGCGTGCTGTGTTTCAACCAGGTGGCCGCTTCCGGCGCCATTCAGGTGAATCTGTACAATTTCCTGCGTGTTGACGGGTTATCCGCCAATTTCGGCTTTCTGGTAGACCATCTTTCTGTCTGGATGATGCTGATTGTTACCGGTGTCGGCTTTCTTATCCATGTGTACAGCATCGGCTACATGCACGACGATGAAGGATTCTGGAAGTTTTTTGCCTACCTCAACCTGTTCATTTTCTCGATGTTGTTGCTCATCATGGGCGACAACTTCCTGATGCTGTTTTTCGGCTGGGAAGGCGTGGGACTTTGCTCCTACCTGCTGATCGGATTCTGGTACACGAACAAAGAATACGGCAAAGCAGCGCGTAAAGCATTCATTATGAACCGCGTCGGCGACCTCGGACTGTTGCTGGGCATGTTTATGATTTTCCAGACATTTGGCAGCCTGAACTATGCCGATATATTCAACGCGCTTCCCGGCATACGGCTCGAAGCCGGTGTCGCCACGGCCATTTGTCTGCTCCTGTTTATCGGCGCCATGGGCAAAAGCGCGCAAATACCGCTTTACACCTGGCTACCCGACGCGATGGCCGGCCCGACGCCCGTTTCGGCCCTGATCCACGCCGCCACGATGGTAACAGCGGGGGTCTATCTGGTGGCGCGTTGCAACCCGCTCTACGCCATTTCCGGCGATGCCATGCACTTTGTCGCCGCCATCGGGGTGTTTACAGCCATTTTTGCCGCCATTATTGGCCTGCGACAAAACGACATCAAAAAAGTACTGGCCTACTCTACCGTGTCGCAGTTGGGACTCATGTTTGTGGCCCTGGGCATGGGCGCTTACGCGACAGCGATTTTCCACGTGACTACCCATGCCTTTTTCAAAGCCTTGTTGTTTCTCTCGGCCGGCTCGGTCATTCATGGTATGGGCGGCGAGCAGGACATTCGCAAGATGGGCGGCCTGCGCAAAGCCATGCCCGTTACATTTTGGGTATTCCTGATCGGGACGATGGCCATTGCGGGTTTCCCGTTCCTGTCGGGCTTTTTCTCGAAGGATGAAATTTTTGCCTTTACCTATGCCCACGGAGGCAAAATGTGGTGGGGACTGGCTGGTTTGGGCGCGATGTTTACGGCGATTTACATGTGCCGACTGCTGTATGTCACATTTTTCGGCGAATTCCGCGGCACGGAGGAACAAAAACACCATTTACACGAAAGTCCGGCAGTAATGACCGTTCCGCTGGTCATTTTGGCAGTACTTTCTATTGCGGGCGGCTTTTTGAATACGCCCCACTTCCTGCACCTCGGTAATGACCAGTGGCTGGCACACTGGTTCAGCGGTGTGGGCGCCACAGGTGCGCCGGTCATTCCACTCAATGAACTGCACCTGGATGCAAGTACCGAATGGAGTCTGATGTTGTTTACCACCGGACTGGCGATGGCCATTATCGTGGCCTTGTATTTTGTTTATGGTAAAAAGTCCAACCTGCCGGTCGCCGATGAAGCCCAAACCGGTTTGACCCGGGTGATTGCCAACAAATTCTACGTGGATGAAATTTACGATTTTCTGTTTGTCCGCCCGGTAGAGAAGTTGTCAAAAATCGGCCATTATTACCTTGACATTCAAGGAATTGATGGCATAGTGAACGGTATTGCCACCGGGGTGCAGCGCTTCGGGGCGCGCATGCGCCGGCTGCAAAACGGCAACATCGAATACTACCTGCTCGGCATGGTCGCCGGCGCAGTTTTGTTGATGTTGACATTGTGGGTGTAAAATTTGAAATATAATGAGAAAACCAACCTTTCTTTTATGTAAAACGGAAAGATTTTCAAATTCTCAGCAATCTGCCAACTTGTAGTATTCAATTTTAATCAATGCACCTCTCAAAGCAAAAAATCAACGCCATTCGGTCGTATTTTCAGGACAAGCCTGTTCTGAAAGCATACCTTTTTGGTTCATTTGCTCGCGGAGAGGCTGATCGAAAAAGTGATGTGGATATTTTGGTGGAGTTGGACTGGAGTCAAAAAATTGGGCTTTTTTATGTGCAGATGCAACTTGATTTGGAAGAGATATTACATCGCAAGGTTGATTTTGTAGCAGAAGACGGCCTTTCTCCTTATATCCGGCCTCATATTGAGGCTGACAAAGTGCTGATTTATGAAAGAATTAAAGGAGAACATTAGCCGATTGAATCATATACTGGATGCAATCGAAGAGATTGAGCAGTATACCAAAGGCTTAACGCTGGATGATTTCATTGCATCGTCGTTGGTATTCAATGCATCAGTAAGACAAGTGGCGATCATCGGCGAAGCAAGTGCGAGACTTTCTGAACATTTGCGAGATGCATACCCTGATATACCCTGGCGACAAATTATTGGAATGCGAAATATTCTTGTACATGATTATTTCGGCATATCCATTCACTTCGTTTGGTCAACCATTGAAAACGATTTACCAAAATTAAAATCTCAAATCAAAACCATCTTAAACCAACTCGACTAACCGACTTCTATGTCACTGATTTTCATACTTGTTCCCTTAATCGCTTCGGCGGTTTTGTTGTTGCTGCGCCCGGCAGGGCTTTCCCGCCCGTTGGCGCTGGCAGCTTCCTTGATCAACCTTGCTGCCACCGCCTATTGTCTGGGCTGCGATTACAGCCAGGGCATGAATTGCACCTTTTCCATGCCCTGGGTTGAATCGGCAGGCATTACCTTTTCGCTGGGTATGGACGGCCTTACGCTGGTGATGCTCATCCTGACCAACCTGCTGGCTCCGCTTATTCTGTTGACTACCTGGGATCGAACGTTTGATAACGAAGCGCGCTATTATGGACTGGTACTGCTGATGCTGGCGGCTTTGAACGGCGTTTTTC
>JANRLZ010000476.1:0-17872 GCA_033762055.1 Saprospiraceae bacterium | reverse complement strand
GTTGTAAAAATTCCAGGCGCGGATAAATTTGGCTTCGGCCAGAATACGGGCTTTTAATTCAGCATCCATCTCAATTGCAGGCACCTTTTCCAGCACCACATTTGCGCGGTAAATGCCTTCGTAATTGGCGCCCCATTCCGATTCCAGCAAGTCGGTGTTGGTAGGGCCGCGGAAGGTTTCCAATTGCAACAACGCATTCGCGTCATTGTCGCCCGAACCGCCTTTTATGGCGTCGTCCGACATAATATCGCCCCAAAACCACCTGAAATGACCGGCGGGCGACAGCTGAAATTGCAAGGTGGCATACACTGCGTTGATGCCTGCTATCGCATCGGCTTCCGTGCGGTAAAAGTTTTCTTCCGTTATACCAACGATGGGTTTTTTCTCCAAAAATTCCTTCTGACAAGCAGCCAGTACCAGCAGACTGCCAAAGGCTACAAACGTTTTTATATTCATTATCAAGATTGTTTAGAAGGTCAAACTAATGCCCCCCATCACCGTGCGCGACTGAGGGTAAAATCCACGGTCAATCCCGATCTCCAGATCGCTGCCAATTTTGCCAATCTCTGGGTCGAGGCCCGTATAACGGGTAAACGTAAGCAAATTCTGTGCAGTTACATACACTTTCAATTGATCGAAACGAGCTCTTTTCAACCAGGCCTGCGGGAAATTGTACCCGAGTTGCAGGGTTTTGAGTCGCAGGTACGAACCATCTTCGATAAAGCGGTCGCTGATACGAACATTCTGGTTCGGGTCGTTCAAATTGGCGCGAGGTTCGGTATTGGACGTTCCCTCACCTGTCCAGCGCAACAATGCCGAAGAAGGACGATTGACAAAACTGAAATCGTAGCGGGTGGTATTGACAAAAATGTCGTTGCCTTCGCTGCCCTGAAAAAACAAATTGAGTTCGAAACCGCGCCATTCAAATTCAGTGGTAAATCCGTATGTAAAGCGCGGCGTCGGATTGCCGATATAGGTGCGGTCGTTGAGGTCAATAACGCCATCTCCATTCAGGTCTTTGAACCGAATATCGCCCGGCGCGGTGCCTTCGCTCTGGAAGGCTGCAGCTTCGATTTCCGCCTGATTTTGAAAAATGCCGTCGGTTACATAACCGTAAAATGCGGCGATCGGATGACCAATATCGGTACGCGATGCAAAGGCATTGGCAAATTGAACGACGCCCGATTCTACCGGTTTGTTGCCACGCCCCAGGCCGGTTACTTCATTTTGAACAAAAGCAATGTTGCCTCCAATGGAATACTTGAATGCCCGATCAAAATTCCGGTAACTCAACGCCAGTTCAAGTCCGCGGTTTTCTGCCGTCGCGACATTTTGAATGGGCGGCTCTGTTCCGGCTACCAACGGGATCGGAGCGGCATAAAGCATGTCGGAGGTTTTTTTCAGATAAACGTCGCCGCTGAATTGAATGCGTCCTTCCAACAACTCGGCGTCAATGCCGATATCGGTTTGGGTACTGGTTTCCCATTTCAAATCGGGATTGGCCGAGGTGAGCGCCACGGCGCCGTTGGTGATGGTTTCGCCCGGTCCAAAGGTGTAGTTCTGGCCGTTGTTTACCACCGTCGTGAAAGAATAATCGCCGATGCGGTCGCTGCCGTTTTGTCCCCAGCTGGCGCGTACCTTGAAAAAGTTGACGGCTTTGATGTTCCAGAAATTTTCACGACTGGCTACCCATCCTGCCGAAAAAGAAGGGAAGTAGCCATAACGATTGTTGCGGCCAAATCGCGACGAGCCGTCGGCACGGAAAGTGGCGGAAAACAGGTAGGTGTTTTTCAGGTCGTAGTTGGCTTTGGCGAAATACGATAGCAACGACGATTCCGTTGCCCACTGGTAAGCGCTTTGCGACTCGATCGGGTCAACCGTATTCGATATGTAAGCGTCTTTCGGGTCATTGGAAGGCAAATTGGTATTGGCCCCTCCACTCACATCATATCGGTTGCTGAGGGCGGTGGTGCCGGCGATAAATGTCAGGGCATGTTGATCGCCGATGTTTTTCTGCCAGGTCAGCACATTTTCCGACTGCATATTGCGCCACAGGTGATTGGCGACGCTTACACTGTTCACCACCGATTTTTCCGCCGCAGGCGCTTCGCTCAACAAAGCGATATTACTCAAATCGTATTTTGGAACAAACCCGCGCTGAATGGCAAAGGTGGCATCCAGACTGAATGTCGAACGGAAAGTCAGGCCTTTGGCCAGTTTGACATCGCCGTACACGCTGCCTACGAGGCGATTGCTCCGCCAGGTGTTGTGTGTTTGTTCGATTGCATTTACCGGATTGGCAATATCGGTGCTGGCGTAATTGGAATAGGCAAAGGAGCCGTCGGCTTTTCTGACGGGTGTAACGGGATCCATGTTCAGCGCACGGATAAGCGGCGAATTGTACTGGCTGTTTTCGACCAGTGCGTCGCGTTGCAGCCAGGTAAAGCCGATGTTGTTGCCCAGCGTGAGCCACTTTTTGAGATCATGCGCGCTGTTGAACCGAACGGTAGCGCGCTGGAAATTGGCTTTGTCTCGACCAACGATCCCGTCCTGACTAAAATAGTTTCCCGACAATGTGTAGGCCGAACGCTCTCCGCCGCCGGAAAATGTGAGCTGATGGCTGGCAATAGGCGCTTTTTGAAAAATGGCTTCCTGCCAGTCGGTGCCTTCGCCGAGGAATTCGGGGTGGGCCAGTTCGGGCAACGGTGTCTTGCCGGCTGCGATATACGCTTCGTTTTGCAGGGTCGCCCATTCACGGGCATCAAGCAAATCCACCAGACGACCGGGGCGCTGTATGCCGTAGTAGCTTTCGTAGCGTACTTTTCCTTCCTGGTTGCGTTTCCCGCCGCGGGTAGTGATGAGTACGACACCGTTGGCGCCGCGGGCGCCATAGATGGCTGAAGAAGCCGCATCTTTCAGCACGTTGATGGTTTCAATGTCGTTCGGATTGAGAAAATCCAGGCCATCCACCGGAATACCGTCTACAATATAGAGCGGATCGGCATTGTTGATCGTGCCTACACCGCGGATACGTACGGTGAGCGGACTACCGGGCGAGCCGGAACTGTGTGCTACCTGAACGCCGGCAGCGCGACCTTGCAAGGCCTGTTCGACCCGCAAAATGGGCCGTTCTCCGATTTCATCCGAAGCAATTGTGGCTACCGAGCCGCTGATGTTGGAACGTTTTTGAGAGCCATACCCCATTACGACCAACTCATCAAGCTGGGTGGCGTTTTCGGCCAGACGAACATCAAGTCGGCTTTTACCCGCCACCTCGATTTCGAGCGTTTGATAGCCGATATACGACACAGCGATCAAGGTGCTTCCGGTCGGAATTTCCAGCGAAAAATTGCCTTCCAGATCGGTCGTCGCTCCAACACCGGCGCCTTTGACCACGACGGTAGCGCCGATGGCGGCTTCACCGTCCGGATCAAGGGTGACTCGCCCGGTCAACCGGTTTTGTGCGACAACGACAAGGGCGATATTGAAAAACAGAAGTGTTAAAAAAAGGCGCATGGGTAAATGTTTTGTAATGATCTTGTCTCACAGGTCATGTTCATTGACAGAACCTGTGAGACAAGATCATGAAGATCAGCGTACCAGTTTACGGGTTAAAAACCGATCGCCCGCGCGAACCGTCACAAAATACAGTCCGGCTTCGAGGGTTTCAAGAGGAAGCACAAACTGATTACTGGCGCTTCCTGTCTGCCATTGGCCCAGCGACTGCCCCAGTGCGTTGGTCAGGACGACCGATTTTTCTTCAAAATTGACGTCTGAAAACTGTAAAACTGCCGCACCGGGGTTGCCCAGCAACTGGAACAACCGCTCGTCGGTCTGTAAGTTTTGCAGGCCGGAAATACATTCGGCATTGGTGAAACAGGCGCCAAAACAGGTGGCAACGGTAATGTCCTCGGCAACTTCAGGTAAAAACCGGTCATCAAAATTGGCGGGGTCGCCGCAAGGCAAGCCTGCGAGGTTTTCTTTGCAGCTGTAATCCGGGCATGCGCCATTGGCAAAGGTGTAAAATGAACTGAACTGGCGTTTGCGCGGCACCACAATTTCCCAAATGCCGTCGGCGTCATCGTCGTTCATTTTGTATTTCCCGCCCGGAACGTCAAAATTGCCGCCACCAGCCAGCCAAACGCCGTCGGGACTGGGCGGAACACCGTTCATACCCAGTCGGAAGGTAATTTTTACCTCCTCGCCACAGGCGTAGCAGGAATTGAAACAAAAACGCGGCACGTCGGTATCGGCACTCACCGCCAGAAGGCGGTTGACAAACTGGCCGGATGGATCGCGCCGGGTGCATTCTTCAAAACCTTCAAACTCTTCCTGTACCTCCCAGTTGTCGAGCGTGATCTTGTATTCGTACAGGCCATTGGTAACGGCAATGCTTCCTTCCCAGATGCCGTCGAGGTCGTCGTCGCTGAGGGGGTTGGATTCGCCCGACCAGTTGTTGAATGTACCGGAAACATAGACCTGGTCAAAATTGGCGGTATAACTGTTCATGTCCACCGTAAAGTTAACAGTCCTGACTGCCGGTACTGAACTGCTTTTTACCACGATGTCGTCATAGTATGAAACTACTTCCGTACCGGATCCGGCCGTACCGAAATCACTGAACAACACGATTCTGGTATAAATACCGCTTGCCGACGCAAACGGTGGTTCCAGCGATGGCGCACTGGCGTCGAAGCACAATTCTTCCCACTCATTTACCTTGGTATTGGCCACCTGGGTAATCCAGTTGGGTTGCCCCGAAGTAGAACCTTCCAGTTTCAGGGCCAGGTTGCCGATATGATCCATGTGCACTTTCACACAGATTTGCCCGCCGGAGGAAAGATCCACCGGTGTAACCGGATCAGGATTGGAAAAAGCGCCGGCCCATACTTCGGCCACCGCAGGCTTGATGAACTTGAGCACGTTGGCGCTCTCGTTGATGCCGGTCGGGTTCGGGTTGGCAATGGTTTCGGTCAAGGTGCCATCCAGTGTTGAGCCGAAATATTGGAAAGTGGTGCCGGTTTCGGGCGTTTCAAAATCCAGGATCGTGGTGCTGACGGCGGTATTGGGTACGGCAATAATGTCGTCGAAGTAGGAGGTCACGTCCGTTCCGGTGCCCGGGGTGCCAAAATCAAAAAACAAAACCACCCTTGTATAGGTATAACCGCTGGCCGAGGTGAAGGGTGGTTCCAGCGAGGGCAGGCTGGCATCGAATACCAGTTCTTCCCACTCATTGACTTTGGTGTTCGCCACCGTCGTCACCCAATTGGAGCCGCCGTTGGTGGAGGACTCCAGTTTAAGAGTGAGGTTGCCAATGTGATCCATGTGTACCTTGATGGCCACCTTTCCATTGGCTTGCAAGTCAATAGCCACCGAAGGATCGGGGTTGGAAAAGGCGCCGGCCCACACTTCGGCAACAGCAGGTTTGACAAACTGCCCCACCATGCCACTGGTATTGATTCCGCCAGGGGCCGGGTTGGACACTACCTGATTAAGAGAGCCGTCAATGGAACTGCCAAAATACTGGAATACCGTGCTGGTGCCGGCCGACTCGAAGTCGAGAATAGTCGTTTGTGCTTGTGCTGACACTACGACAAGGGCCAGCATTTGTAGGAATAGTAAAATTTTTTTCATGGAAAATTGCATGTGGAAATTTAAAACAAAATTTTGCCGAATGACATTTAGAGTGGGCAAAGGTGAATGAAATGTCAGACGAACAATAATTTTATCCTACAACACGACTACGGCAAATGCGAAAAAACACTACGACAAGACTACGCGCAGCCTACGCAAGCCACGATTTTTCAATCAGTCAAATCATTAGAACCATCACAATCGAGGCATATCTTTGCCGGGTGGTTACGAGAAACAATTCATGATGGAAACGCCGCTACTTCGCCCTTATATTCTGGTGACACTCCTGTTTCTCCAGTGTCTGAGCGTAAAATCAACTGCGCAAGGCATCAACCTGGGTATTCCGCCCATTCGGAATTTTTCAAAAAAAATCTATCAGGCGGGTACACAAAACTGGGACGCGGCCCAAGACCGCCGCGGGGTACTTTATTTTGCCAACAACGAGGGCTTGTTGCAATTCGACGGCAACCGATGGCAATGTTTTCCTGTTGCCAATAAAACCGTGGTGCGATCAGTGGCCATAGACGAAGAGGGAAGGATATTTGTTGGGGCCCAAAGCGAGCTGGGTTACTTCTTTCCGGAAAAAAACGGGCAGTTACGCTATCACTCGCTGGCAGCATTGCTTCCACCTGAAAAAAGGAATTTTGAAGATGTCTGGGACATTGCTGTGTACGACTCGGTCGTGTTTTTTCGTACCCGAAATGCAGTTTTCGAATATCATTCCCGGCAAATGCGTATCCACGAGCCGGGCGGCGAACTAACTGCCATGTATGAGAGCCCTCTCGGCTTGCTAATCCAGAAAGATTATGCAGAAATACAGGTGTTTGACCGTCAATCCTTTCAACCGCTTTGTTATTCGCCTGAACTCAAAAGTGAACTTAGCGGGGTGTTGCGCTGGTCGGAAGATACACTTTTAATCGCCACATTGAAAAATGGCCTCTTTTGCTATGCTTCAAACCAGCTGTCGCGCTGGAGAACTGCGGATGATGCACTTTTTCAGGAAAAGAGAATTTACAGCGCTACTGCTTTGCCAAATGGGCATATCGTGCTGGGCAGCTCGCTCGACGGTTGTGTCGAACTGGATCGAAACAGGCGGATTTTCAGGCATTTAACCAAAAAAAACGGTCTTCAAAACAACAATATACTGCACACGTTTGCCGATCGGGCCGGTAATCTCTGGCTTGGTCTCGACAACGGAATTGATTGTGTGATTTTACCTTCAGCGTTTACTGCCCTGGTGCCGGATGCGGAATTGCAGGGAACCGGGTATGCGGCGGCGGTGCATGACGAAATGCTATACCTCGGCGTGTCGAATGGCGTTTATCAAACCAGGTGGCAAACCTATTATAACCCTGAAAAAAAACCGTATTTTGAAAAAATCAAAGCAAGCGACGGACAGGTGTGGTCGCTGCGCAAGCTGGGCAACGAGTTGTTACTGGGGCATCATGAAGGCACTTTCCGACTTTCTGACGGGTCGTGCCGACGCATAGCCGCCGAGCCGGGCGCCTGGACTTTCGTCGAGTTGAACGAGCGCTACTTATTGGGCGGCAACTACTCGGGCCTGGTTTTGTACCGGAAATTGAACGGTGCGTGGGAGTTCGACCAAAAACTCGAAGGCTTGAATGAGTCGTGTCGTTTTATGGTCAAAGACGCTGTTGGAGCTATCTGGGTGGCGCATCCTTATCGCGGTTTGTACCGGATCGAGTGGTCGGAAGCGCAGAAAACCCAGTTGAAAGTGCGTTTTTACAATGCGCAAAACGGACTTCCCTCCGATTTGAATAATCTGGTGTTTCTGGTGGCCGGCAATGCCGTTTTTGCCACAGAAAAAGGGATATACCGGTTTGACATTCAACGCGATGGCTTTGTCCCGGATGAAGATTTTGATCAGATTTTGGGCAAGGGGAATCCGGTGAAATACCTGTGTGAAGACGCCACGGGAAATATCTGGTACGTGGGCGAAAAAGAAGTAGGCCGATTGGAAATTGACGACCTGGGGTTGAAAAAAAAGGTGCGCAAACGTGTTTTTCCCGAATTGGCTGAAAAATTGGTGGCCGGATTCGAGTTTGTTTTTCCAGCCGATGAAGACAACGTTTTTTTTGGGGCAGAACAGGGTTTTATCCATTTCAATGCAAAGGGTTCGGCATCGCGCGATACTGTTTTGCAGGTCGTACTCGGACAAGTTACGGCCGGCGCCATGCAGGATTCCGTGGTGTTTGGCGGTTCTTTTTTGAAAGGCGGAAAATTGTCGGCAGCGCAGGATGAAGACCTTATGCCCGTACTGGAGGCAGAGATGAACAGCCTGCGTTTTTATTTCTCCGCAACCCGCTATGAAGACCCGGCCTACCTGCAATACCGCTTTAAACTGGAAGGCTTACATGACGAATGGTCGGAATGGTCGGGAGAAACGTTGCGCAATTTTACCAATCTCGGTCCGGGTACCTATTGCTTTTCGGTACAGGCGCGACATAAAAACGGCCAGGAAAGTGCGGTTTTGCGCTTCAAATTCCGCATTCGCCCTCCCTGGTATGCCAGCACGGCTGCACAGGTATTGTATGCACTGGCTTTTCTGGGGCTGTTTGCCGGTTATATCATCCGGCAACGCCGGAAATTTGAAAATGAAAAGGAAAACATGACGGTGCAGCATCAGCAAATTACCGCCGAACAACAACGCAAAGTGGAAGAGTCAAAGGCTGCCTTGTCGGATATTTTGCGGGAAAAGCTGGAGGCGGATATTCAGTTTAAAAATAAGGAACTGGCTACGGCTACCATGCACCTGGTGCAAAAAGGAGAAATTTTGCACACCATTCAGGAAAACCTCAACCAGATTTTGGATAAATCCACCAACCCGGCGGTAAAAAAGGAAGTGCAACAATTGCTCAACCTGCTCAATTTCGACGCCAAACTCGATGAAGACTGGGAACAATTCGCCGTGCATTTTGACCAGGTGCACGTCAATTTTTTGAAAAAACTGCGCGAACGTCACCCCGAGCTCAGTCAGACGGATTACAAACTTTGCGCCTACCTTCGGATGAACCTGACGACCAAGGAAATCGCTCCGCTGATGAATATTTCGGTGCGCGGGGTAGAGGCAAGCCGATACCGGCTCCGCAAAAAACTGGGTTTGCCCAATGATGCCAACCTGACGGAAGTGATCGCAAATTTATAGACCAGCTAAGTGTCATCAACTTCAAACCGTCTGCCCCCTTGCCAGCAGCCAGCCTTCTTCGATGGCGCGTTTGGCGTCGAGTTCGGCCGCTTCCTTGGCGCCACCGATCAGATGCACCTTTATCCCGGCTTTCGTCAGCGGTTCATACAGATCGCGCAAAGGCTCCTGGCCGGCGCAAATCACGATGTTGTCAACTTCCAGCACGCGAGGCGCTCCTTTTACGCGTAAATGAAGCCCTTGGTCGTCAATTTTGATGTATTCCACCTCGTTCCACATTTGAACATTGCGGTGTTTGAGGGTGAGGCGATGCGCCCAGCCGGTGGTTTTGCCCAAACGTTCGCCTACTTTGCCCTTCGAGCGCTGCAACAGCCACACTTGTCGGGGCGAAGGCGTATTTTCCAATGGAGCAACGCCTCCCCGTTGGCGGTATTGTGCATCAACGCCCCATTCCCTGCGATAGGTATCCACTGGGTCGGCAGTCGGGGGCGCTGCCGTTAGAAAAGTGGCGACGTCAAAGCCGATACCGCCGGCGCCAATGATAGCAACGGTTTTTCCCGGCGTTTTTTTGCGGGTTAATACATCGAGGTAGGAGAGGACTTTGGGGTGTTCGATTCCTTCAATTCGCGGGTTGCGCGGGACGACGCCGGTGGCGATTACGACTTCATTAAATTGGTTCTCAAGCAAGTCATCGGCGCTGATGCGTTGGTTGAGATGTACCTGCACGGCATGTTTTTGAAGCAGTTGTTCAAAATAGCGCAGTGTTTCATGAAATTCCTCCTTACCCGGAATTTGTTTGGCGAGATTGAATTGACCACCTATGCTTCCCGATGTCTCGAACAAATGTACTTCATGCCCCCGGGCTGCCAGCTCGGTAGCTGCCGACAGGCCCGCAGGCCCTGCGCCGACAACTGCGATCTTGTTTGCACCGGTTCGGAGGGGCGAAGGCAAGGTGGTTTGCCAAAGTTCGCGGCAAGCGCCGGGGTTGACAAGGCAGCCGGCTGTTTTCCCTCTAAAAATCTGATCCAGGCAAGCCTGGTTGCAGGCGATGCAGGTATTGATTTCACGGGAACGCCCCTCCCTGGCTTTTGCCATGAAATCAGGGTCGGCCAGGAAGGGGCGCGCCATGGAGACCATATCTGCCATGCCATCGCGCAATATTTCCTCGGCTTTTTCCGGCGTGTTGATGCGGTTGGTGGCAATGAGCGGGATGTGCAGTTTCCCCATCAGGCGCTGCGTTACCCAGGTGTAAGCCCCGCGTGGCACCAGGGTGGCAATTGTGGGCACGCGTGCCTCGTGCCATCCGATGCCGGTGTTGATCATGGTAGCGCCGGCGTCTTGCAAGGCGAAGGCAAGTTGTTCAACTTCTTCCCAGCAAGAACCTTCTTCCACCAGATCGAGCATGGATACGCGAAAAATCACGATAAAATCCTTGCCGGCTTTCGCTCGAACGGTTTTCATGATTTCTACGGGGAAACGCAGACGGTTTTCCAGGGTTCCGCCCCATTCATCCTGGCGGCGATTGGTGCGCGGCACGATAAACTGATTGATGAGGTAGCCTTCGCTGCCCATGATCTCGACGCCGTCATAACCCGCTTCCCTTGCCAATGCAGCGGCCTGCCCAAAATCCTGAATGGTGGCATTTACCAGGCGGCGGCTCATTTGCCAGGGCCTAAAGGGAGAAATGGGGGCTTTGATGGCAGATGGCGCTACCAACAAAGGGTGCATGGCATAGCGACCTGCGTGCAGAATTTGCATGCAGATTTTTCCGCCTTCTGCATGTACGGCGGCCGTGACGTTGCGATGCAGGTTTGCTTCGCTGCGACTGCTCATTTTGGCGCCGAAAGGAGAGAGCCATCCTTGTCGGTTGGGGGCAATGCCGCCGGTTACCATCAGGCCTGCGCCGCCCCGGGCACGAGCGGCAAAATAGGCCGCAAGCGAGCGGAGCTGGTCTTTTTTTTCTTCCAGTCCCGTGTGCATAGAGCCCATCAGCACCCGGTTGGGCAGGGTGGTGAATCCAAGATCAAGCGGTGCAAAAAGATGGGGATATTCGATGGATACGGCCATGCGTGATGGTGTTTGGTCTATTAAAAAAACATGAGCCATCCCGAGATGCCGGAATGACTCATGTAGGTATTTGCGGGAAAAAACCTGCGCACAATAGCGATGGGTTTATTTCCAGTCGTCGTCAATTTCGTCTTCGTCGCGGTCTTTCGCCTTGCTTTTGGGCGCGTCGTCATTCTCGGCTTCCATTTCATCTTCCCGGCGTTCGTCGTCATCGTCCATGTCACGGTTTTGCGCTTCCCATTCGGCCTGACGACGATCGAATTCTTCGTAGTCGAAGTCGGGCATGAGTTCTGTTTTGACGTGATTGACTACTTCATTCAGCGACGCAACAAAACGGTTGAAATCTTCCTTGTAAAGGAAAAGTTTGTGTCGCTTGTAGCCGTAACCGTCTTCACGACGGGTGCTTTCCGTGATGGTAATAAAGAAATCCTCGCCGCGTGTTTTTTTCACGTCAAAGAAGTAGGTGCGGCGTTTGCCCGCGCGAACGCGTTTGGAAAACACACTTTCCTCTTCAAAACGATCGCCGCGGTCGCCATAACCGCCTCTTTCGCGGAAACCGCCGCCGCCGCCATAACCGCCACGGTCGCCGTAGCCGCCTCTGTCACGGAAGCCGCCACCGCCGCCATAACCGCCACGGTCGCCGCCTCTGTCACGGAAGCCGCCGCCGCCGCCATAACCACCCCGGTCGCCGCCACGCTCGCGGAAGCCACCCCGGTCGCCTCGGTCCCCATACCCGCCACGGTCGCGGTCGCGGTCCCGAAAGTCATCTCTCCGTTGAAAATTCCCGTATTCCACCTGTCAGAAAGTTTAGTGAAAAAAAAGATTTTAGTTAAAAATTGCGAGCAAAGGTAGATTTTCGGATGAAACAAGTATGCTATTTTGAAAAAAAATATACTCAGACCAACGTGTTTGCTCATTGCTGTCAAAAACCAGGCAATTCAACGATTGTTTTCCCGTTTTTAGATTAAAAAATGGATTATGTACCTGAAAACCTGGCTTTTGTTGTATATTTTTCTGCTGGCTGGCAGCGTATCAATTGCCCAGAATCTGGTCATAAACGGAGGTTTTGAACGGCAGGCCCCTCGACAGGCCGGTGTTTGGCAGGCGCCGCCTAAACCTTGCGCTTTTTCCGGTTCAGCCGAAATAGTCAACACCAGCGCACAAGGTTGGAGAACCTTTGAGATACAAACCCCTGATCTGCTTGTAAACGATACGTCGAAAACCTGTCCGGATTTTCCTGCACCGCACAGCGGACAACGCATGATGGGGCTTATCATGTATCATCCGTTTCAGGATGGCCAGTTTGCATTCGATTATCATGAACTGATCCAGGGGACGCTCGCCAAACCCCTCGAAAAGGGAAAAACCTATCGCCTCAGTTTTTGGGTTTATTCCAACGATTCACTTGGCAGCATGCATCTTAACAAGGTGTATGGTCGTACAACCGGCGTTCGCCCCACATTATGTGGAAATTTCGGGTTTTATTTTTCCGATGCCCCTATCAACATCAAAGAAAATTTTATGCTCAGTCAGGTTGACTTTGCTGTAAAGCCACAGGTTAACCTGGAAAAAATAGTAGAAACCAACGGACGGTGGCGGAAGATTTCCCTGGCATATACACCCGACCGGAGTACATATAAATATTTTCTGTTTGGTAATTTTTTCTTTGATGCCGTTACCCGGATTAACATGGACGACGAAGCGCGCATGCAATTGGATCAGGTTAATCAGTCCCTGCCTTTCTGGAAGAAAAACAAGCGTATCGCCTATTACCTTTTTGATGATTTTTCCATCGTAGCAGACGATAACGCGGTCATTGAACAGTCTTTGCTGGTCGAAAATCAATACGTCATGCAGGATGCACTCTTGTTCGACCTGGGAAAGTCGGAACTTCGCCCCGAAGCCGGCAATGCGCTTGACCGTCTGGCAACTGTGTTGATCAAAAATACAACACTTCAATTTGAAATCGCTGGTCATACGGATGACACGGGAAGTGAGACCGATAACCAAAACTTGTCAGAAGCACGCGCAAAAACGGTGTACGAAGCCCTGTTGTCGCGGGGAGTGAAAGCAACACAACTGACCTGGTCTGGTCACGGCGAATCCCGTCCGGTCGCTTCAAACGAGACGGAGGAGGGGCGGCAAAAAAACCGGCGTGTCGAGTGTCAGGTACTGGATTAACTTTGCGTTGTATGGAAAAAATCAGGTTATTGTACGTTGAAGACGAGCCTTTTTTGGGCAAAATCGTCAAGGAAAGTCTGGAAAGTCGCCATTTCGAGGTGTGTATGGTAGCTGACGGGGCATTGGTTATGCCGGCGCTTGAGCATTTTGAGCCTGACATTTGTGTCCTGGATGTCATGTTGCCCAACCGCGACGGATTTTCGATCGCCGGGGCGTTGCGTCAAAAGTATCCCGGTCTTCCCATTATTTTTGTAACAGCCAAAACACATACCGATGATGTGCTTCAGGGGTTTGCCGCTGGAGGGAACGACTATGTGCGAAAACCGTTCAGCATGGAAGAATTAATCGCAAGGCTGCACAACCTGCTGGCATTGGCCGGTGGACGCGGTTCGGAGCCGGTCGCTACCCACGACGTAATCACGATTGGCAAATACCGTTTCCATACCTTGCGATACGAACTCATCCTGGGCGACCAGGTGCGAAAACTCAGTGCCCGAGAAGCAGAATTGCTCAAAATCCTTGCCACTCACCGCAATGCAACGGCTGCACGAAAAGACATTCTTCTGAGGGTTTGGGGCGACGACCACTTCTTTAATTCCCGCAACCTTGATGTGTATATCACCAAACTGCGCGATTACCTGCGCGACGACCCTTCCGTCGAAATCATCACCCTTACGGGCGTGGGCTATCATTTTGTGTTTTAATACCTTCACAAAAAAACTCTTGTGTGACGGCGGGGAATTTGTACCTTTGCGTCCCTTTTGAAAAAAGGCGCGTTTTAGCGGGCGTGGCGAAATTGGTAGACGTACCAGACTTAGGATCTGGCGCCGCGAGGCATGGGGGTTCGAGTCCCTCCGCCCGCACAAAATATTAAACAGTTTCCAAGGGATGCCGGCAATTCGGATGTTCCATTGCAGAATGGCCGGGTATATCTTTCCCAATTTCACCTTCTCCTTTCAACTTATCCATGGTTGTTCGCAAAGACATTGACAACAGCAGTGCCCTTCTTACCGTCACCATCACCCGCGACGAACTAAAACCCAAACTCGACGCCGAACTCAAAAGGCTTCGCCAGAAAATGCCGGTCAAGGGTTTTCGCCCCGGTCAGGTTCCCATGGATTACCTGAAAAAAATGTACGGATCGGCGGTGTTTACAGAAACACTTAACGACCTGTTCAGCGACAAACTGGTCAATTATCTGCAGGAGTCGCGCCTCGATGTACTCGGACAACCGCTCCCGGCCGATGACCAGCCCCACAAGTTTTCGATCAATATCAATAACCCTGATCCGGAATATACCATTGACTATGAGGTTGGTTTCGTCCCGAAATTTGACGTGCAAGGCATCAGCAAGGCCGATACCTACGAACAACTCACGGTAAGCGATCTCGATGCGCTGGCAGAGGAAGATTTGCAGTATGCGCGTACCCGCATGGGCAAACGCAGCAATCCTGCCGATGATATTCAGGATAATGACATTCTGCGCATTGCCGCTAAGGAACTGACCGCCTCCGATGGCGAAATAAAGGGAGATGGCTGGGAAACGACCATGACCTTTTTTATGAAAAATGTGGTGGATGAAGGCCTGAAAAACACCCTGCTCGCCGGCAAAAAAGGCGATACCGTACGATTCAACGCTCGTTTGGTTGAAAACAACGAGAAAGAAGAAATGTACAGAAAATACATCCTGAACCTGCCGGAAAACGACGACCGACAGGTAGGGGAATGGTTTGAAGGCGTCATTGAAGAAGTGAGCCGTACCGCCGACGCCGATCTGGATGAAGATTTTTTCAGCGGCTATTTTGGAGAAGGCGTGACCACCAAAGAAGAAGCGATGAATAAACTGAAAGAAGGCATCGCCCAGTTCTACTCGGTTCGCTCCAATGCGATGTTGTATCGCTCCCTGCAAGAACGCCTTATTGAACTCAACCGATTCGAACTGCCCGAAAAATTCCTGAAGCGCTGGCTGGAAGTATCCAATCGCGGCAAATTAAGCGTTGAACAAATTGAAAGAGAATTCCCGGCTTTTGTCGAAAACCTCCGCTGGAGCATTATCCGCGATGACATGAAAAAGGAATTCGGTATCCATGTAACAGAAGCGGATCTCCGCGAAGCATACGCTGTGCGGGTGCGCAGTTACTTCCAGGCAGATTTGCCGGAACACATCATCGCAAGTAGTATTGACCGCTTGATGCAGAATGAAAAAGAGGTGGAAAGCACCCGTCAGGAACTGGAATCCGACAAACTGCTGGCAGCCGTTCGGAACGAAATAACCATCGTGGAAAAACCGGTTACTTCCGAAGAGTTTCACAAAATTGTGGAAGAGATCACAGCCAAAGCAAAAGCAGAACAAGCCGGCGACACGCTGACCCCTGTTTTGGAGGAAGAAGCCGCCTGAATCGTACATCGGTGAATGAAGAACATTCATAGATGCTCCGCAGCGTTTCGTCCCTAATTCCGGTTCCATTTTCCTGTGGCGTAACCTTGTGGCAAATTCATTGTTTCCTTTATCACAAAAAATCTGGTAATCACCATGTTCGACAAAAACGAGTTTCAGAAATTTGCTACCAAGCACCTCGGCATGAGTTCCATGCACCTGGAAAAATATATTTCCACGACGGTGCCCAACATTCGCTCCTTTACCCCGGCCGTCATCGAAGAACGGCCCATGCACGCACAAGCCATTGACGTATTCAGCCGCCTGATGATGGACCGCATCATCTTCCTCGGCGTGCCGGTCAACGACTATGTATCCAACGTCATTCAGGCGCAATTGCTTTTTATGGAAAGCACCGACCCCAAGCGCGACGTACAGATGTTCATCAACAGCCCCGGCGGTTCGGTCATTGACGGCCTCGGCATCTACGACACCATGCAATATGTGGCGCCTGATGTAGCCACCATCTGCACCGGCCTGGCTGCCAGTATGGGCGCAGTGCTGCTTTCAGCCGGCGCCAAAGGCAAACGCAGCTGCCTGCCGCACAGTTATATCATGCTGCACCAGCCCAGTGGCGGAGCACAGGGTCAGGTGTCGGACATTGAAATTTCGTACAAACTCATCAAAAAGATGCAACACTCGTTGTACGATATCCTGTCCAAACATACCGGCCAAACCTATGAAAAAGTAGAGGCCGACTGCGACCGCGACAACTGGATGAATGGAGAAGAGGCCAAAGCCTATGGCCTCATTGATGAGGTGCTCGATCGCACCAACTCCAAGAAGGCGGTTTAATGGGTTGGGAGGGGGTATTTCCCTTCCCAACTCAATAATGCGTCGTACATTGGCGCTCCCTTATCTGTGATTATGTCAAAACGTGGAAAAAACCCTCAAAGTTACTGCTCCTTCTGCGGCCGCACGGAGGAAGAAGTAATGATTCTGGTGTCGGGTATGGAGGCGCAAATTTGTGAAACCTGTGCGGAAAAAGCACAGGACATCATAGACCTTGAACTCGATAACGCCGGCGTAAAACGCGATCCAAACCGGCAAAAACAACAGGATGCTCCGCCTGGTATGGGGAAAAGCGAACGCTACGGCGGTCCGCTTCACCTCATCGCGCCACGAGAAATCAAAACCTTCCTCGATCAGTATGTGATCGGCCAGGAAGAAGCAAAAAAAGTGCTGTCGGTTGCCGTGTACAACCACTACAAACGCCTGCAGGAACTCGAAAAAAATCGCGGCAAAAAACGCCAGGAAGACGAGGTGGAAATCGAAAAATCAAACATCCTGCTCGTTGGCCAAACCGGTACCGGCAAAACACTGCTTGCCAAAACCATCGCCAAGCTACTTAATGTCCCCTTCGCCATCGTGGATGCCACGGTATTTACCGAAGCGGGATACGTCGGCGAAGACGTGGAAAGCATCCTTGCCCGACTGCTTCAAATGTGCGATCAGGATGTGGAGGCTACCGAACGCGGTATCGTTTACATTGACGAAATTGATAAAATTGCCCGTAAGCAGGATAACCCCAGTATCACCCGCGACGTATCGGGCGAAGGCGTGCAACAGGGGATGCTCAAAATGCTGGAAGGCTCAGAAGTCATGGTGCCCCCGCAAGGCGGTCGCAAGCACCCGGAGCAAAAAATGGTGAAAGTAAATACCGACAATATCCTCTTCATCTGCGGCGGCGCCTTCGATGGCATTGAAAAACTCATCGCCCGCCGCGTGAATACCCAGGTAATCGGATTTAATAAAAAATCGTCGGCACGGATTGACCGCGACAACCTGTTGCAATATGTCACCCATTCCGATATCAAGTCCTACGGCCTGATTCCGGAGTTGCTGGGTCGTTTGCCCATTTGCACCCACCTCGATCCGCTCGATCTGGATGCTTTGCGCCGTATTCTGACCGAGCCGCGCAATGCCATCATTCGCCAGTACCAGAAATTGTTTGCGATGGAAGGTGTTCAATTGGTGGTCGAACCCGAAGCGCTCGATTTTATCGCCGAAACGGCACTCGATTACGAACTCGGCGCCCGCGGCCTGCGTTCGCTCTGTGAGGCCATTTTTACCGATGCGATGTTCGATTTGCCCACCGAAGCGGCACAAAATGATAAGCGGCAATTTGTCATCACACGCGAATACGCTGCTTCCAAACTGGAAAATTCGCGGATCGGTCGTTCAAAAGCAGCCTGATAGTTTGAAAAAAGGGCGGTGAAACTGCCTTCTTTTGTTTCGACTATCTCCGCTTTGGGCCGATCAAATCCCATAAATTGCCGTACAGGTCGGCAAAAACGGCTACGGTCCCATAAGATTCTTCCGCCGGCAGGCGCACAAATTCAACACCTTCCGCCTGCATACGCTTATAGTCGCGCCAAAAATCGTCGGTG